>PFGG01000013.1:34202-84817 GCA_002783405.1 bacterium (Candidatus Blackallbacteria) CG13_big_fil_rev_8_21_14_2_50_49_14
CCAGCAGCCGAAACCCCAGCAGCCGAAACCCCCGCAGCTGAAACCCCCGCAGCTGAAACCCCCGCGCCTCAATTCCAGGAAGTGACAGTCAAACCTGGAGAATCCTTGAGTATTTTGGCTTTGCGTCATTTGGGAAATTCTGAACGCTATCCTGAAATTTTCGAAGCCAATAAAGATATTTTGCGAACCCCTGAATCGCTAAGAGCGGGCATGACCTTAAAGATTCCTGTCAGTTCGGATCGCCCCAGCGACGAAACCAATGGTGCCAGCGATGTGACAGGCGTTGGCAATCTGGATACGGAGGGCATGACTCCCCGAGCTGCAGAACTTTATGAGGCTCTGAAAGGCTATCAAGCCCATCACAGTGAACTCGGACACACCAATAGAACCCGAACCACCGACGCTGAAATGCGTGAGATTGCCGTTGAATTGGATAAAGCGGGTGAGGCCTTTGGCGTAGATCCCAAAGTGATGTTGGCAGTCTATGCCCATGAAAGCGGGGGTTTTAATCCCCGAGCCCGCAGCAGTACCGGTGCCGGTGGGTTGGGGCAATTGACAGGGGTCGCCATTCGTCAGGTGCACTATATGGCGGGAATGGCCAAGGGTCAACAGGGTCGTGAGCCCTATACCCAGTACCGTGACAATTTTATTGCCAGTGAAACCAATATTAATCAGCGCTTTAATATCAAGCAGAATATCTGGACTTCTACCGCCTATATGGCCTATGAAATTCAAGATCGTAACAATGGCAATGTGCAAAGAGCGCTTGCACGCTATGGGGATCCCAATGTGGCAACCTATGGCAATAAAGTGAACGCCGAATATGCAACACTTTTCGGCAGCAGACTTTTCTAAGTTCTTATAACGAAAACCTTGAGTCGGCTTGAAAATGGCTGGCTCAAGGTTTTTTTATGGGGTTAAAAGACAGCTCCAGCTCTGTCTATGGATTTTCTTTGATAAAAGCCATGGCACTTTCTACAGAAGGCGCATCGACTCTTTGTACGCCACGGGTCATGGAGGTGTCTGGATTGACGAGAATTTCAGTCGCTTCGGGGTGAATCGTAATAAAATATTTCACACCCGTCCAACCCAACGCAGGAAAACGATCCTGGGCAATCATGCCCAAAATCTCTTCACTGAATTCTCCGCTGGCTTTACTGGGATCAAAGATCCAGGCTTTGGCCTGGCTGCCTCTGGCGTGATTGATACCTTTTACAAAAACAGCTTTGCGAAATTCTTCAAGTTCAACATTGAAATCGGTCCAGCTTTCCAAAACGGTGGCAATCTCAGGGTGCCATGAGACGTCCAATTTATTCGCAATGCTAAAGATATTCATCATCTGCAATCACTTCCTTTGGCGGTTTATCTTGCTTACAGGGAACGGATAGCTGTTATTTTAGCATATAATATCTCAAGAAAAGAGAGGGTGAGCAAGAGAATCCCGACTTGAAAATTTTACAAAGGAATTTGCCATGCCCCCCAGTCTGAAAACCACTGAACGCTGGAACCAGACCCTGCGCTATTTTTATTTTGTCTATGCCCTTGGCGGGCATGCCAATGACGCGGATACGATTTGGGGGAAAATTCGTTTTCAAGGGGAAACAGAACTGCTTCAAATTTTCGAAAAACTTCAGATTCCCCTTCAGGTGATTCCGAAGGGAGTGGAACGCGTTCAACCCCGCGTGTCCTATGCCTTCGACGAATATCAACGTCTGGCACACCCTGTCACCGCTTATCCCAACTACCAGGAACCGAGTATTCAAACGATCTTTGGGATTCAGACCTATTTTTCGATTCAGCAAGATTCCATTTCAGTCGCCCTTTCGGGGGCCGAGGGGGACTCCTGGGCGGTCACTGAAAAGGATTTTCAGAATGCCCTGCGTTTAGAATCTGAATTTGAAAAAATGGGTATTCAAATGGAAACCCCCCCAGGCAAAAATTAAGTATATCAGGGTCAGTGTCGGAGAACGTTCAAGAGTTTGGGCCCCCAGAGACAAAGCCCGACGGCGACAGCCGCGATGGAGGCGGCTAAAACAGCTCCTGCTGCTACGTCTTTGGCAATTTTGACCTGGGGATGAATCTCTGGAGCGAGATGATTTAAGCTTGCTTCGAGCGCAGTATTGAGCAATTCCAGGCTCAAAACCAGCCCCAAGGTCAAAAACAAAACAGCCCATTCCAGCGGGAGCAAGTTTAACCACAAGCTGAGAGAGAGGGCCAATAGGCTTGCTGCAGCATGAACCTGCATATTGCGCTGGGTTTTCAGGGCATAAACCAAGCCTTCTCCTGCCCAGCGAAACCCGAGCAGAAACTTTTTAAACCCCTTCATCAGGTCTTCAGGCATGCTTTAAAAACTGAGCCCGACACTGACCATGGCACCGAAATCGGGTTTGGACTTGCTCAGATCCACTGTGCTGGTGACGCCCATCTGCCAACTGCCTTCACGGTAGCTAAAGCCAGCATAGGCCCCATATTTATTCGGTTCTGAAATTGGAGCTGTGCTGGGGGCCAACCCGGCGGGATTGAGGTAGCCCCCAGCCATCAGATCGAGGCGAGACAAATCACTGTGTCTGCGATAGGTGACGCCTGCAATCGCCGTGGTGGGAATGGCAATATGTTTGGGCAGCGGCACGCCTGCCAGGCTGGCGCTGCCCTGGGTTTGGTCAATGCTCAGATAGGAGCCAGGAACCAGACCGGCATGAACGCCATAGGTGCTCTCAGTATTGGCATCATTGGTATGTTTCCAACCCAACTCGGTGACGAGGCCAAAGGCCCCGTCATCCATGCCCTTGCCGATTTGATTGCTGCTGAAGGGGTTGGGGTCAAATGGCGCTTGGGTCATGGCCTGAGGCCGGGGGAAAAGTAGGGTTAGACCGGCATGGGGGCCATTTTTAAAGGGGGTTTGCAGACGCAGTACGCCATCGAGTTCGAGCTGTACGCCTTTAACAATCTCATAGCCATCTGAAGACAGGGCTCGGCTGAGCGTGCTCATCATGCGTTGGGGGTCGTATTGCTGATAACGGGCCACAAACTCAATCGCTGAGCCTTTCATCTCCAGCGGGCCTGCTGAAATTTTCACTTCACCGCGGCCACTGGGATCGCCAAAATAGACATGGGCGCGATTGGTTTCAATCGTTGCGAGTGCTTTGAGTTCATGCACATTGTCAAATTTGACAGCAATCGGAATGCCATTATAAGAGGTGCGAATTTCGGCGGTCAGGACAGAGCTGTCTGAGGTGGGTACCAGGTGCAGGGCTGCGCCCTGGGCCAGCCCAGAAATGCCAGTGGCTTTGACGAGAAAGCCTTCCATTTCTTTGATATCGACATCAATTTTTTGCCCCGCAACTTCGGCATGGATTTTTGTGCCTTTGATTTCATCAATGATCAGATCGCCATTTTTACTGTCGAGGCTGATTTGGGCCGTTCCCCCCGTAACCTGAACCTTGGCATCTTTCGTGCTGGCGTCAATATCCAGGCCTTCACCCCGGAAGGTATAAAGCCCTTGACCGTCCTGCTGAAAACTCAGTTTTTGGCCTCCCCCCAAGCGCAGGTTGAGATCGTCTTTGCTGAGTTTGATTTCTCCACCCTGTGGAATTTGCAGGAAAGCTTCCCTGAGGAAACTGCCATCTTCTGACATTTGCATATTCAGGCGTACCTGATCGCCATTCTGGGTGCGTACCATCAGGTTCATACCAGAGACCAGGGCATCGGCCTGGCCCACGCGCAAGTCCGCGCTGGCAAGGGTACCCGTTTCGGTTTTGTTCAGCAAGAGGTCGACATTTTCAACTTTGACATTGAGTTCCTGTTCCAACTGTTTGACCACAGCTGCTGAATCGAGGTGCAGGCTGGTCAATTGGGGGTTATCCAGCAATTGACCGCCCTTCAGATCGACAGTTAAGCCCTCTTTGGGCATTTCCAGTTTGAAGCCATCAAAACTGGCCTGGAGCTGATTACCCGCCTGGGAATAGCTGGCCTGTAGATTGTCGAGGGCGGCGTTCAAATCCGGATTGGAATAGGTATTTTGGTCGGGCAGGTGTAGCTTCATGCTTGAAATACTGCCATCAGCGCCCGTTTCAAGTTGCAGGGTGCGCACCTCTGGCAGGTTCAGGTTTTGCTCACCGGATTGCAGCGCTATCTGCTGGCCTTGAAAATGAAAGAGCTGGCCGCCTTCTGTTTTCTGGGTGAGATCTGCGGCATAGGTGCCCATGGCAAAATTGAGGGCTTGGTTTTGTCCGGTCTGGCCTGCAAATTGAACCCCCTCACCGTTTAAATGAATATTCTCTAAAAGCCCATCTTCACCATAGTGGGCTTGGAATTGGGTGCCTTGCAGGGTCAATTGGCCTTGATCCCCAGCATAATTCAGGCTGTTTGCCCCGGCTTGAATCTGGCTGAGTTGACCCTTTTCGCCATAACTGAGTTTGACTGCGCCCTGACTGAGATCGACCTGACCAAAATCACCGCTGTACTGGCCGGCCTGAACACTGCCGACCGCCTGACTTAACTGGCCATTGGCCCCATAATCCAATTTGAGGTCGGTTCCGGTCAGATTGAGCGTTGTACCGGTTTGGGCCAGACTCAACTGATCGGAATGGGCCTGTAGGCCAGACAATTGGCCCGCTTCAGTATAGTGGATACCCACGGAGGTGGTGCCCTGGGTGGTCAGTTTGCCCCAATCTCCTTGCAGACTCAGGTTTTCACTGCTGCCTGAGATATTGCTGACCAGCCCATTTTCATAGGTATCCAGTTTCAGGGTGGTGTTTTCGGCATGGGCCTGAAGCCCTTGGCCTGAGAAATCAACGCTCTCTGAGTGCGCATTCAGCGAAGCCAATTGACCCTTTTCACTGTAAAAGGCATTTAGGGTGGTGGGGCCATGGGTTTCAACGGTTCCCAAACTGCCAGAGTAATTCAGATCGCCCGCTTGGGCACTTGCGCTTTCTAAGAGCCCGTTATCGGCATAATTGAGCTGCATGCCCAGGCCCTGAACATTCAGCTTGTCTCCCGAACCCGATTGCCAGTCTACTTGCCCTGCACTGGCGCTGGCGCTTTGCAGCAGACCATTTTCGCCGTAACTGAGCTGGGCGTTTGCCTTTTCGATCTGAAGCTGATCGCCAGACAGAGTTTGGAGATTGAGTTTCTCAATCTGGCCCTGCGCACTCTGCAACTGTCCATTGGCAGTGTAATTCAGATTCAGGCTGCTCTGGCCCTGGGTGGCGAGCGTTCCTTGAGAACCGTGATAATTCAGATCGCCTGCGCTGAGTTGGGCTGACTGCAGCAGGCCATTCTCGCCATAATTGAGCTGGCCCTGAAGATTTTCAACCTGAAGTTGATCGGTATTGTTTTGCCAATCGACCTGGCTGGCTCCCCCTTGAAGGGTTTGCAGACTGCCATCGGGGCGATAATTGACACTGGCCTGGGCGTTCTGAAGGTTGAGAACCTGTCCATTTTGGCTCAGATTCAGGCTGCCGGTTTCAGCCTGTACGGTTTGAAGTTGACCCGTTTCATAAAATTGCGCGTTGAGTTGGGCGTTACTGGCCTTCAGGCTTTCGCCGTTTTGGCCCAGATAATCAAGCTGCCCGGCCTGGGCATTCAGCCGTTTGAGTTGTCCATTTTCATCCCAGTTGGCTTGGATCTGGGTCTGGCTGGCATTGAGTTGCTGGCCCTGCCCAGAATAATGCAGGCTATCGACTTTTCCAGCCAGGTTTTGAATGGTGCCAGTTTCAGAGTAATCAGCCTGTATGCCCACTCCCTGCGCATCAATGCCCTGTTGGGGGTCTTGCCAATGCAAGTTCCCGACACCGGCAAGAATCTGACTGGGAGAGCCATTGGGGTGATAATTGATACTGAGCTGGCCGTTTGTAAGCTGGCCTGTCTGGCTGCCATTGGCGTAATTGAGCTGATCGGCTTGGGCGCTCAAATGCGAGAGATGGCCCGCACTGTCGCGATCCAGCTCCAAACTCGCAAGCCCTTGGCTGCTCACACTCTGCGTGCCCTGTTGCCAATTTGCATTTTCTGCTGCGAGGGTCGCCTTTGAGCTGCCATCGGCACGGGTGATCAGGTCAAAATTGCCCTGCTCGGCACTGAGCAGGCTGTCGCCGCTCTGAATGGCAACCTTTTCACCTGAGAAGCGCAGCAAGCCATCGCCCGTGTTCTCATTTTGCACCATCTGGAAACCCATGCGATCAGCCGTAATCAGGGTTTGCCCATCGAGATAATTCAGGTTCTGTGCTTCGCCTTTCAGGCTGGAGACACCGCCCTGATCACGCTGCCAAAGTCCTACCTGATCGGCGCTGAGCGCATTCTGACCCTGTTGGTAAAGCAAATGATCGGTGGCCAATTCAAAGCTGCCAGGGGTTTGAACCATGCGGGCATTTTCAAGCTGAATTTGGCCAGATTCATTGTTGATGGCAATGGAATCCGCTTGAATCAGGCTGCTGGCATGGTTTCTGTCAATTTGGGCCTTGACACCGCTAAGCACTGTACTTTGGCCTGAATCATTGACCGTCAGGGAATTCATTTGCAATTGATCGAGGCCATTGCCCAGTTGGATTTGGGCCTGGTTGGCGGCTACCTGGGTTGAGCCGGTTTGCAGGTACATGCCGGGAGATTGAATCGTATAGGCGCCCGTTGCGTGGTTTTGGCTGAGTTGAGAGCCTGCCGGTAGCAGAAAGGAGGTATCCCCCTGATTGTAACTGAGCGGAATCGGCAGGGTGACGGGGAACCACAGCGGGGGGAGCTGGCTTTCAATCGCATTCATGCCCTGGCTATAGGCCGCAATCACGGGGGTGAAACCTGCGCCTAAATGGGGAGGGCCGGATTGAACCCCTTGAAAAGCCAGATCGACGAGTTGGTTGATGGGGGCAGGAACTTGAATCTTTGCGCCTTGGTTGGCAACCTGGGTCAGAGAATCTGCCAATTGTTTGACCTGATTTTGAATCTGTTCTGAAGCCTGGCCACTGGCTTTATTCAAGCTCTCGGTCAGGTTTTGCGAGAGGCTTTGAATATTCGCTGGGACTGCGCCCTTTTGATTGAGTTCAGCCAGTTGGTTTTGCAGGGCAGGAATATTCAAACTGTCTTGGCTGGCAAGATCCTGAAGGCTTTTGCCTAAATCGCCAAACTGTGAGGCACTGCTCTGTTCACGCAGTTTTTCCAAGCTTTCATTGAGCTTGCCAGGGGGGGCTTTAGAAATCGTTTCGGTCAGCTTCGAAAAATCCTGAAGCAGATCGGGGGGCAGATCCTGAGTGGCTGAGAGCATGCCATCGGCCATTTCGACTGCATTGCGAATAATGCCCAAATCCTCTTCGGGGTGGTCCACGTAGAGGGGCGTGACGGGCCCACGGGGCGCAATATTTTCAAGGCCCCGCCGCAGCAGTTCATCGCGCAGGCTCATCACCAGGAGGGTTTCAGGGGTCAGTTTTTTGAGCGGGGCTTTGTTGCGTTCCAAATCCCGAACCAGTTCACGGCTGTCTGCCAGCAGATCGGTTTGAGTGCCCAGGTTTGCGTCTGCTTGGATACTGAGTTGCGGCAGGCTGCCCGCACGCTGAAGTTGAAGCCCCAGCTCCTGACCCGCTTCGGCAATCACTGCAGCGCTTAATTGATCTAAACCCGCCTTGACGGGGCTGTCCATCAGCTGGCCCATTTGCAATTGCTGTCCCAATTGACGCATCAGCGTAAAGACTTCCTGTCGGACCTGGGGTTGCTTGAGATCATAAAATGCAAGTTTTTGCTTGAGTTGATCCAGACTGTTTTGAATTTGGGCCTGCAGCGCGCTCGGTAGGTTGTTGCCACTTAAACTTTTACGCTGATTCAGTATCAATTCAAGGCTTTTGGCGGCCTGTACAGGAGTGCTTGAAACCGGGGGATCGAACAGAGCCACACTGGCAGGGGCAGAACCACTGGCCTGTTGGTTGGAGGGAAGGGAATCTGTTTTGACAGAGGGGGTAAGCGCCTCGGATGGTGGCGCAGGGGCGACAGGTACCAGGGGTTTTGCTGCCTGAAGGGGCACTGAGGGCTGAATAGAATCACGACGCAAATAGGGCATGGGTGACTGCTCGCTTACAGACAGATTTGGGCTTACTCTATTATAGCCTGTCGCGGCGCATGAGTTGCTAAGCGCATCTGCTTCTTGCTCTGAATTGCAGGTTTAAGGTTGGGTTTCCCCGGTTCGGTTGGGTTTCAGTCGGTAGCGATCGAGAATCAGTTCAAAGAAATTGCTGTAGACCTGGCGGATCGTCAGCAAGCTCTGATTGTCTTGTGTGAATCTGAGACCTGTACAGTTCATACTGGTTTTTTTTCCCAAACTTTTCACGTGTTTGCCATTGCCTGTACGAAAGATTTGTACGGGTTCTCCCGAACCCATGCCACAGACAGCAATCTGGCTGCCATCAGGAGAAAAATCGAGATTTGTAATATATTGCTCCTTGCCACTTCGCCAGGGGGTAGCCCAGAAGCGTTGTCCGCTGCGCCAGTTCCAAAGCATGAGCTTTTGCTCTGTACCGCCTGCGGCCAGGTATTTACCGTCAGGGCTGAAGGCCAGAGTTGAAATATCTCCGGCTGAAGGCAGTTTACGCAAGGCTTTTAAGCTTAAATTTGAAACTGAAAACAGTTCAATGCCTTTGAGTTGATTGGAACTGCCCAAGGCCAGAAACTCTCCACTTGGGTCAAAACTTAAGCTTGAAATCACACGTTCTTGGGAGGGTTTGGGGACTAAGGGCGCTGAAAGTTTCTGTGAATTCAAATCATAGAGCCAAAGGGCTTGGGTAGGATTTTTTTGAGCCGTATAGCCTGCTAACGCCAACACCCCTTGCTTAGAAAAGGCGAGTGTATTGCAGCTTCCCGATACTTGTTTGCGTTGCAGCAGCTTCCACTGTCCGGTCTGGTAAATGCTGATTTGCCCGCCATCATCACAACTTGCCAAACTCTGACTGTCGGGGCTGAAAGCCAGCGCTCGGATCGGTTTTTGGTTGCCGGGAAGTTTCTGCAGGGGGTAGAGGTTGGGCTGTTCAAAGGTCTGAATATAGCCAGCCGCTGCAGCGACGGCAGCCCATTTTCCATCTGCTGAAATCGCCAAGGCCCAGAGCGAACCTTCTGAACTGTTCCAGCCTGAGATCCATTTCTCAGCGTCGGCTTTGGGGGCGCGCTGATTTTCTCTGATGCGTTCGCTGGGCAGCCATTCCATTTCATTGGCACTCCAGTTATAAGCGACAAGTACCTGCCCCGCTTCTTCGCGGATCACCCAGGCGATATACCAATTGCCATCGTCTTTCTGAGCCAGAATATCCTGGCCAGGCGCAAAAGCAAAGGCCTGTGTTTGGAGCAATAGATACAAGCTCAGCGCCAGAGCGGGCAGGTGTTTGATACGCATGGGGAAACCTCGTCATTACATGGATAGCGTTTCAGGCTGAGCTGAAGTGCTGAGAGCAGCATAACAAAGGGAAGGCTTGCGCTGCCATCCCCCTCCCATGAAATTTTGCTGGCCAGGGCCGATAAAAAAAGCACGGACAGAAACTTCTGTCCGTGCTGAGTCCATCAGATTTTAGCGCAGAGGAATTTTAAGATAACTCATGCCATTGTCTTCAGCCGGTGGAAAGGAACCTGCATTGACATTGACCTGAACGCTGGGCAGCAGCAGCACAGGCGCATGCAGGGTTTTATCGCGCAGATTGCGGTGAGAGACAAAAGCGTCCTTATCTGTTTCTGCTTTCAAAAACACATTTTCAACTTTGGATTTGCCGATCGTGGTTTCATATTTTACTTCACGGCCTCCTGGCTGATAATCGTGTCCCACAAAGACACGGGTATCATCGGGAAGATTGTAAAGCTTCTCATGGATTGAGGTATACATATCTACCGAGCAACCGCCAGGAAAATCACAGCGGCCTGTGCCGAAGTCTTCCATAAACAGGGAATCCCCTGTGAAAACTGCATCTTCAATCAGATAGCTGACACAGGCTGGGGTATGTCCGGGGGTATTGATGACTTTGAAACGCAGGCTACCAGCCGAAATTTCTTCACCATCCACAAACAGCTGATCAAACTGAGAACCGTCGGTTTTCAGGCTTGTATAATTAAACAGTCCTTTGAAAACTTCCTGAACGGTTTTGATATTTTCGCCAATGCCAATTTTTGCCTCGGGGTAAGCATCTTTGATGTATTGAGAACTTGAAAGGTGATCGGCATGGGCATGGGTTTCTAAAATATAGTGAAGCTTCAGATCGTTCTGATCGATAAATTCTTTGTTTTTTTCAAAACTTTCAGTAGATATTTTTGAAGCAGCAGGATCGTAGTCAAGAACTGGATCAATGATCACGGCATCTTTTGTATCAGGATCAAAAACCACATAGGTCAAGGTATAAGTCTTGGGATCATAAAAGGTTTCGATTTTCATGCATATCTCCATAGGGGGATTTAATAATATACCCAGTATAGTATATGTAAAAAATTCTGACATTGATCGAGATCAAGTTTTTGGGGGGTGAAGTTTTGTCTGGGTTAATCAATTCTTAAACTTTACACAAGTTTTTCTTATTCTTGACGATAAAGTTTCTATCTCCTAATCGATTTGAGGTCAGTTCATGAAGTCAAAGATCCTGCTTGCCGCCCTTTCTCTTGCCTTGCTTAACAGTTGTAATGCCTTGGTTTCAACTCCCCAGGCGGCTCCCCCCCTGCGCAGTTTTGCATTGCAACGCAAGGTTTCTGAAGGGATTGAAAAACGCGTGGATCTGAAACGGATGGAATCCAATCTTGCAGCCTTGACTGGGGCCAGACAAATTGCAAGCAATACGGTGATTCCTGAACGGGGAACGGTTCAGGGGCGTGCCATGACCCGCCAATACCTCAAAGAAACCCTGGAAGGTCTGGGGTATACGGTCGAACTGGATGAGTACCGCCGCAATGGCAGCAATGTCTTTACCCGCCTGATGGCTGAAGAACCCAGCGATGAGTATATCGTGGTGGGGGCCCATATGGATTCGGTGCGCAATGCCGGTGCTGATGACAATGCCTCAGGTTCAACAGCCGTGCTTGAAGCCGCTGCTGTTTTGCCGCAACTCAAGGGCCGAAAAGTGAATATTCTCTTTGCCTGGTTTGATGAAGAAGAATTGGGCTTGGTGGGAAGCAGCTATCTGGCCCGTAAATTCAAAAAGCAGGGCTTGAAAATTACCAGCGTACATACCATCGATATGCTGGGCTGGGATGGCGATGGCGACAAGGCCGTTGAACTGGCCCGCCCTGATGGCATTCTCTGGGACTATTACCAGATGGTCAATAAAACCCATGGTCTGAATCTTCCCTTGGATCGTACCAATACGGGCCAATCCGATCATGTTTCCTTTCATGATCAGGGCTATCCTTCGCTGTGCATGTCTGAAGAATGGACCAGTGAAGACAGCACTCCCTATTACCACCAACGGGGTGATCAGTTTCCGACGATTAACCGCGAGTTTCTGGCCTCTGGGGCGCAGTTGATGATTGCAGCGGTGGGTGATCTGAGCTTAAAGGTTCCCCCGCCTGCCAATATTCAACGCATTCCCCATGATCGTTTCCCGGCCCGTGAACGTGAATTTCACAAGAGCTACGAAGAAGCCTTGCATTAAAACTGATGATTCAATTCCAAGCGCTGCATCCTTGAGAAAGGGGCAGCGCTTTTATGCTTCTTGAGAAAGGTTGGGGCTTTCTTTAAAGTACTTGCGCAGCTCCAGGCAGAGGGCTTGGGTGCAGAGGGAAGCAAACATCGGACTGTTTAAATAGATTTGAAAATCCAGGTCTGAAATTTCATCGCGCAGGGCGCTGAGCTGTTCAAGTAGCAGCGGGCGGTCCTCGGGCAGGTATTTCTCTTTGGGCAAAATTTTGCGCACCAAGCTGTGCACATTGCGTGCTGTTTGGATGCGTATTTCTGTGACCCGCTGTTGCAATTGACGTTGGGCTTTTTTTTCTTTTTCAAGATCGCGTGCACTTTGGGCATAGGCTTCAATCATCCAATGAAAAGGCACTTCATTGAGTTTTTTGCGCATTTCCTGGGCCAATTCAGATTGCCAGGCCACCAGCGCGTCTTCAAGTTCAAAATTGTCTTTCCAATCTTCTGGCAGATTGCGGAAAAGAATTTCGTGGCTCAGGTTGAGCCAGCGTTCAGACAGGGCTTCGGCCCAGGTTTCGGCAAGGCCGAGCGGTGAGGTGTCCGACATTTTGCGGTTGCCTGTGGCCTCGCGTAAGAATTCCCTTAAGACCTGATAATCTTCACGGCGAAATTTATCAGAGGTCAAAACAGGCCAGTCGGAACTGTCTTCGCCCATATCGAGATGGTCTACCTGAATTTTATTGCCAAAAAGAAACAGATGTGTCAATTCGGTCAAACTTTGGTGGAAGTACTCTGTTTTTGCATTTTCGAGCTGATCTTTGCAATTGAGCCAGAATTCCTGCAATTCACTTTGATTGCGGAGCAAAAAATCATCACTGAGATTGGCAGTCAAATTTTGAAAGTCCATCCATTTTCTCCAGAACGTCTTGCTGAGAGGCCTTGAATACAATTAGTATACAAAAGTATTTTACGTTTTGTAAATCACTGAATCGGCAATTTTTATCCTGAATCCGTGCTTGAGCCTGACAAAAACAACGGGCTTTGCTATGCTGAAGGGATGCAGGTGAGAAACATACCATGAATGCTCTGAACCCCCTTCGTCCTCAAAATTTACGCTCCCCCGCACAGGCAGAAAGCGCGCCGCCTGTGGGCCATCAGGCATCTGCTCAAGGGAGCCCCTTGCCAAGCCCTTTTCAAGCTGATCAACTTCAAAAAGGTTTGAAGAAAGGAGCACTTCCCGAGCAGACTTTGGCTTTGAACTCCCCCCAGGTTTTAAGCCTCAAAGAGGTCTTGCCTTGGACGCAACATACGGCCACTTGGGGGGCCTCGGGTTCACTTTCACCAGGCAAACAGAGTTTTGCTGAATGGATACGTACAGGCGATGCCATGCAAATCCCAGCCCTGGATGATCAGTTGATCTTGAATTGCTATGAGTTTATTCTGTATGCCGCTTTGCAGGCTGGCAAGATTGACTCAGATTGGTTAAAACAATTTGAAAAGCAGCATGTGGTCACAGAACCTTTTGAAAAGGAAATGCTGCCCCACGGGGCACAGAGCATGCAGTACCAGGTGCTTGAGGGGCAGGTTCAGATGCAGTCTGGCCCACGCCCGCAAGAGGGAGATATTGTGCTCTTCGATGGCGCCAGCCACGTCATGCTGGCTACGGGCAGAACCCCAGGCGGCAAGACAGAAGTGCTCAGTTTTTCGCCTCTGCCGATTTGGGGAGAAGGATCGTTTACCATGGGCAAAGACCATGTGGCGCCAGAACTCACCACGCTTGAAGACCTGATTCAGAATTTGGTGGATCTCTATCCCGACTCGCCTGTGGATTGGGCCAAGATAGAGATTCGTTTTGGCAAAGCCCCTTGGGATTCGGCCCCCTCGCCCAATTGAACTGAAGCACCCCAACCATGAATTCTCCAGCCATCTCCTGTCAGTCTCTTGCAAAAAATTTCAGGCATTACCACAAAGAACCCGGAATATTGGGCTCGATCCAATCTTTTTTCGTGCGCGATTATGAACTGCGCTCGGCGATTCAAGATTTTGATCTGGAAATTGAACAGGGGAGCCGGATCGGACTCTTGGGCCCCAATGGGGCGGGCAAGACCACCCTGATGAAGATGTTTACGGGCATCATTGTGCCCTCGCAGGGAGACCTACGGGTCTTGGGGCATGTGCCCCATCAGCGCGAAGTGGCCTTTCGGCGCAAAATTGCCTTGGTGATGGGGCAAAAATCTCAGCTTTGGTGGGATATTCCCGCCATGGATTCATTTCTGCTATTGCAAAAATACTACGAAATTCCAGAGGCGGATTTCCGCCGCCGTCTGGGCAGTTTATGTGAATTGCTGGGGGTAGAGAAACTGCTGAAGGTGCATGTGCGCAAACTCTCTCTGGGAGAGCGCATGAAAATGGAACTCATGGCCAGCCTTTTGCACCAGCCCGAAATTGTCTTTCTCGATGAACCCACAATCGGGCTGGATCTGGTGGCCCAGAACAATATCCGTGAATTTGTATTGGCCTGGCAGCGCGAGTACGGCACCACCGTGATTCTGACCTCACACTATATGGCCGATGTTGAAGCCATCTGTCAGCGGATTGTGCTGGTTTTAGAGGGCTGTAAACGCTTTGATGGCCCGATTCGTGAATTTGAAGCCGTATTGGGGCGCCAGAAATTTGTAAGTGTGGAATTTGAGCAGCCCGTGGCAACAGAGGCTGAAATCTGGCAGGGCTTGGATGCCCGTTGGAACGCAGACAAAACCCAGGTCGAGCTGCGGATTGCTGAAGATCAGCTGCGTGAGACCTCGATGCGCTTGCTACGTGATTTTCCGGTCAGCTCGCTGAGCATGGAAAAACTCCCGATTGAACGGGTCATGAATGAACTTTTGAACAATCCCCAGCTGATGGCCAAACCGCTATGAGTTTTTCGGCTGAATTGCAGAAATGGGCGGCCACAGTTCAGATTGCCTGGGCCAAAACCCTGGCCTATAAACTCAATTTTCTCTTGCAAGTGATTGGGCCGGTGCTGGTCTTTTTCTTTATCCGCTACAATCTCTGGTCGGCGATTTATTCGCTTGAAGGCATTCATACCTTGCAGGGCTATACCTTTCGGCAAATGTTGGCGTATCAGGCCTGGGTCATGATCGTGACCTTTTTGGGGCAGGGTTTCAATGGCATGAATCTCGCCGAGGATATTCGTCTGGGGCGGATTTCGGCCTATTTGATCTATCCCTTTGGTTTCTGGCAGTTTCATGCCAGCAGTTTTATTGCCTTTCAGCTGATTCAGGTTCTGGTGGCAGGGCTCAGTCTGCTGCTGATTGCCCTGGCGGGTTGGGTTGAAATTAGCTTGCCAGCTTTGGGCCTGGGCTTTGTTTACTGTTTCTGCGTGGGATTGTTTTGGTTTCAGGTCAATTTTCTGGTCGGCATTCTGGCTTTTTGGCTTGAAGAAACCTGGGTTTTGCGCGTGATGATCGTGACGGTCAGCCAATTTTTTTCAGGGGCTTTGATTCCCCTTGAAATTTTTCCTGCCTGGATTCGCTCTGGGCTTGAATATCTGCCCTTTCCCTATTTGACCTGGGTGCCCGTAAAACTGATGATGGGCACTTATCAGGGCTCTTTATACCAGGCCTTTGGCGTGATTGGGGCCTGGGGCTTGCTGTCGTTTTTATTGGCCCATTGGGTTTGGAACCGGGGCCTGCGTGCCTATACCGGGGCGGGCATCTGAGCATGTCGGTGCTGAAACACTATGGCGGGATCTACCGCGAATATGTCAACAATTGTTTTGCCGCCGCCATGAGCTACCGCTTGCATTTTGTGCTGCTGATTGTCATGGATCTGGTGTTTTATGCGACCATTCTCGGCTCTGTCGATTTTCTCTTTGCACACTTGAGCCAGATTGGCCCCTGGGGCCGCAGTGAATTTATGTTTTTTATGGCCTTTATGATTGCCGTAGAGCATCTGCATATGACCTTTGTGAGCGAAAACTTCTGGGAATTCTCCTATGATATTCGCACCGGCCGCCTGGATTTTATTTTGATCAAACCTGTGGCTGCTCTGTTCGTGATCTTTTTTCGCTCGATGCGGCCCGGTACGCTTTTGAATGGATTTTTTACCTGGTATTTTCTCTGGTACTATGGGCAGATTTTGCATTTCTCGGCTTGGCAATGGCTTTTGCTGCCCCCCTTGGTGCTCTTGGGGCTGGCCCTCTTGACCAGCATTGAAATTCTGCTCTGCATGTCGATGTTCTGGATTGTGGAATCGATGGGGATTAATTTTATGCGCATGCAGTTTCAGCAGGTTTCGCGTTGGCCTGATTTTGTTTACCAGTATTTTGCCCAGAAGTTTTTCAGTTTCGTGATTCCGGTCTTGCTGGTGGGCAGTGCGCCTGTGAGGTTTTTATTCAACCCTGTAGAATGGCAGGGTTTGGTCTGGATGGGGTTTCTGCTGTTGCTCTGCTGGTTCTTGATTGGGTTTTTCTGGCGCAAAGGTCTGGCTTCCTATGAGTCGGCTTCCAGCTGAGGGCAAGTTTTGAGTTTAACAATTTGAACGGCTTTGATGTATTCTGAAGATGTTTGAGCAGGTTGGGACTGAATTCCTGCTCACGTGAAATTCGCGCAAAGGAAAAATTTTCGCTTGTCTGCAGAACAGAATACCCCTTCGCCAGATTTTTCACTCTTTCCTGAGCTTTCAGGCGAAGAGGCGGTTGAGATCACGCTGCTCAGTGATTGGGAGCAGTCTCAGACCCAAGCGACAAATCCTGAAATGGGCGAAACTCTGAAAGCCGAGCGGGAAAAATACGCCATGTTGGGAACCGTGGGTTCGGGGGCGATGGGTGAGGTGCTCTTGGCCCGCGACCAAAATCTGCACCGCAAAGTGGCCTATAAAAAAATCCACACGGATATGAACCAAAACCGCAAGGTGATGGATCGTTTCTTCACCGAGGCCCAAATTACAGCCCAATTGGATCATCCCAATATTGTGCCGATTTACAGCCTTGAAATTACGGCCCGGGGTGAAATTGGCTATTCCATGAAACTGATTCATGGCAAAACCCTGAAAGATCTGATTCGTGAGGCCCGTGCCCAATACGACCAAACGGGCAAAGTGGACGAAGAACACAGTTTAAGGGTGATGTTGGATCATTTCCTCAAGGTCTGCGATGCCATGCATTACAGCCATAAAAAAGGCGTGATTCACCGTGATTTAAAGCCCGCCAATATTATGATTGGCCCCTATAACGAAGTCTATGTGATGGATTGGGGCATTGCCAAAGTCATTCAGCAGGCCGAACCCCCTGTCGATGAAGAAATTGTGCGCCTGATTAAGACCGATCTCAACGAACCCCCGATGGAGCGCACCCAATTGGGACAAATTCTGGGCACGCCCCGCTATATGTCTCCCCAACAGGCTGCTGGTAAAAACGACCTGCTCGATGGTCGCAGTGATCAATTTTCACTCGGTTTGATTCTGTTTGAACTGATCACCCTGAAACCGGCTTTTCATGCCACTGAGCCGATAGAACTGATCAAAAAAGTGCTCAAGGCCGAACTTGAACCCTTTCAGCATTATGTTGCCAAACAGCCCCTGCCCTTTGAATTGCAGGCGATTGTTCACAAAGCGACAGCCCAGAAGGCCCCCGATCGCTATGCCAGCGTGGCAGAGCTGGCCGATGACCTGCGCCGGTTTTTGCGCGGGGAAGCGGTGCTTGCGCAACCCGATACCTCGCTGCAAAAGGTTTTGCGCTGGGTGGGGCGGCACCGCCAAATTACCCTGGGTTTGGTTTTTGGGCTTTTTTCGCTGAGTGCAGGGATTTTGATCTGGAGTTTGTATCAACAGCAGCAGGCCATGCAGCGTGCCCAGGCCCATGAAAAGAAATTGAGTCAATACCTGATGGGGGTTTCCAAACGCGCAGAATTGATTGACGCCCAGTTCAAAAATTTTGAAGCCCTTTTGGAACGCCTCTCAGGGGCGGCTGAAACGGTTTTGGAATTTGGGGTGCCCAGTCGCGAACCCTTTTATACCTATCTGGATTTTTACAATCCCCGCACCGCTCCCCCTGATTTGCGCTATTCCAGCTATTACAAAGCGAAAATCAGCAGCGATTGGCTGACCTTTAAGCTCTCTCCGGGGGTTGAAAAAGCTGAACTTGAACCCTTGATTCGAAAACTCAGCCCCCTGCGGCATGTCTTTCGCCATATTGCCCTGCAAAGCCAGGGACAGGATTTGGTGGGGCTTTCAGAACAAGCGGTGCGAAAACAAATTCTCGACAAGGGCGTGCCTTTGATTTGGGCCTATTTGGGTCTGAAGCAAGGGCTGCTGGTCAATTACCCTGGCAATACGGGCTATAAGGCGGCCTATGATGCCCGCAAACGGCCTTGGTATACCCTTTCTCTGCATCAGAAAGGCCCCCGCTGGCAAAGCCCCTATATTGATACCTCGGGGGGAGGGTGGGTTTTGCCCTGTACCCAACCGCTCTATGATTCAAAAAGACAATTTTTGGGGGTGGCAGGTGCTGAAATGACCCTGGATTATATCAAAACACATTTTTTAGAAATCAAAGACAGGCCAGGCATCCTCAACAGCTATCTTTTGGATCAGCAGGGAAGAGTGGTGGCCAGTACGCTTGAAAAATCTGAGCACTTCGCCGTCGGAACCCTGGTCGAAACTGCGCGGGAACTCAAAGCCTATCCCCGCCCAGAGGTGGTTGCACAAATCATGAAATCCCCCTCAGGCTATCTTGAAGACAAGGATAAAAAAGGGCCAAGGGTTTTGGCCTATTACCAATTGCATTCCCTGGGCTGGTATTATTTGGTGGAAGCAGATACCCAAAAGCTGGGCATTGCAGATTGATTCGCTTGCCGAGCCCCTGGGCTCAGGCTATTCTGAAACCAGTGAAATAGATAAAGGAAGCGTACCCGATGGCTCCAGAAGAAACTGAAAACGAAATCACCCAAGCCCAAAGCATTGATGTGCATGATCTTGAAACCTTAAAAAAACTGTGGTTTATGCTCAAAAATACCCAGAGCCAGGATGAAATCTTTGCGGTGATTCGGCTGCTGCTCGACAGTTTACCCTATGATTGGGTTGATAAAAATGAAAACTGGCTGATGATTTCACAGCAGATTGAACAATTCGGAGAAAGCGAATTGGCCAGCTTGTTCAAGCTGGCCAACCAACGCTGTTTTCAATTGTCTTTGAAGGCTTAAACTTTGTTGATTTGACCGAATTCCAGTTCCACGGGTGTGGAACGGCCAAAGATAGAAACTGAAACTTTGACCTTGCCACGCTCGGGGCTGACTTCGATGATTTTTCCGTTGAAGTCTTGGAAAGGGCCGCTGGTGATTTTGACTTCGTCAGCGATTTTATAATCAAACTCAATCCGGGCCTTGCGTGAAGATGCACGTTTGAGAATTTTCTTGACTTCACGTGGGCTGAGGGGAACCGGACGGCTGCCTGCGCCTACGAAACTGGTTACGCCAGGGGTATTGCGCACCACGTGCCAGGAATCATCGTCGAGAATCATTTCAACCAGCACATAGCCGGGGAAAATCTTTTTGGTTTTTTCGGTACGTTTGCCGTCTTTGAGTTCAATTACTTTTTCTTCGGGCACTTCAATATTGAAAATGCGGTTGTCCATGCCCATCGATTCTGAGCGGCGCAGGAGGTTCTGTTTGACCTTGCTTTCGTGGCCGGAATAGGTATGCACGACATACCAGCGCTTGCCTTGGGTTTCTGTATTGGTAAGATTCATCATAGTCTGTGAGCCTCTTTATGCCTATTTTTGAAAGATAAAATGCAGGAGCCAGCCGGAAAACAAATCGTAACCCTTTACCAGCAAAATAATAAACACCACCGTTACCAGGACAACAATAGACTCGTTGAGGGCCTGTTTGCGGGTGGGCCACTGAATTTTTTTAAATTCAGTCCAGGAATCTTTGCTGAATTGCGTGAATTCCTGTATGGGGTTTTTACTCGCTTCTTTTTCTTTTTTCTCCTTGGGTTTGGCCTTGGTTGTTTTTTCTGTTTCTGAAACGTCTTTTTTAGTTGCTTTGGACATAGATCTGGTTATTTTCCTTTACGATCTGAGCGCGTCCTGAAGGACTCGAACCCTCGACATGCGGTTTTGGAGACCGCCGTTCTACCAACTGAACTAAGGACGCTCACATTTATCCCATGTTCAAAAACCCTTGCTACAGGGATGGGTGGGGGGGGTGAATGTATAATAACAGATTTTAAGATCGGAAAGAAGGGGAAGCGCGCCCTGGAGGACTCGAACCCCCGACATGCGGTTTTGGAGACCGCCGTTCTACCAACTGAACTAAGGACGCAAAGAATACTTTTTCAAGATACCATACTGGCATCGGGCTTTCAATGAGATTGAAGTGAATCCTGGGTGGCATCTTCTGTGCTGGGGTGGTTGCCCCCACAGGGCAGGCTGATAAACCGCGCCCGTGCGCGGTGATACAAGGGGTCACAGCGTTCGGGCAAAAGCGGCCCTTCCCAAAGCGGGGCAGGGGCTACCTTCGGATAATAGGGGGGCAGGTGGTTCTGAATGCAGCCTGCTCCCCCTTCAAGATCCAGGGCTCCAAAGACAATTCGGCCCACGCCGTGCAAGAGCAAGCTGCCAAAGCACATCAGGCAGGGTTCGAGGCTGCTGTAGCAGGTCATTTCAGCTGCTCGGGGCCAAAGGGCAGCTGGAACGCGCTTGATCGCTTCGATTTCTCCATGGCCGCCGGGATTATAAACCGGCACCAGCAAAGCATTGCGCCCTTCGGCGATGATTTCACCGTCCAGCACGATCAAAGAGCCAATCGGCATATTGCCTGCGGCTTCTGCTTCCTGGGCCAGCTCCACAGCGCGGTTGAGAAAAGCCCGATCGTCTCTCACTACATAACCTCAGGGGCTGAAATGCCGAAGACATCGACCAAGAGATTGCGCAAAACAATTTGGGTGCCCTTGACCAGATTCAAACGGGCCAGACTGAGGGCGATTTCGGCTTCTGTCACTTCTTGTTTCTCATCTTTTTCAAACAGCACCCGGCATTGCTTGTAAAACGAGTGAAACTGCGCTGCCAATTCCTGCCCATAGGTGGCCAGGCGGTGGGGTTCCCGTTGTTTGGCTGCAAAGCTCAGCTCATCGGGATAGGAGAGCAGTTTGAGCAGCAGGCTGCGCTCTTCGGGGGCTTCGAGCACGCTTAAATCGGCATCTGACCAAGCTGAAGCATCATAGCGGGTGACGTCGGCTGCGTTTCTGAAAATACTGCAAATCCGGGCGTGGGCATATTGCACATAAAAGACCGGGTTTTCAGAGTTTTGAGCTTTCGCCAGTTCCAGGTCAAAATCCAGAGTCACATCGGCACTGCGCTGCATCAGCAAAAAGCGCGTGGCATCGGTACCGACTTCTTCGAGCACCTCACCAAAGGTGATCATTTCGCCTGTCCGTTTGGACATGCGCACTTTCTCGCCGTTGCGGTAGAGGTTGACCATTTGCCCCAACAGCACTTCGAGTGCGTCAGCAGGGTAACCCAGGGCCTGTACAGCGGCTTTCATGCGGGCGATATAGCCGTGGTGATCGGCTCCCCAGATATTGATCAGCCGATCATAGCCCCGGCGCAGCTTGTCCCAGTGGTAGGCGATATCATTGGCGAAATAGGTGGTGCTGCCATCCTGCTTGATCAAGACCCGATCCTGATCGTCGCCATAATCGCTGGTGCGAAACCAAAGCGCACCTTCTTCCTGATAGGTTTTGCCAGATTCCTGCAGGTGTTGGAGGGCTTCTTTGACTGCTTCCTGATGGTGCAGGCGGCTTTCAGGGAACCATTCATCAAAGACCACACCAAAGTGTTTGAGCTGTTCCTGTTGTTCTGACAAAATCGCGGCTTTGGCATATTCACTGAAATATTCAGGTGCAGCTTCGATCTGTTGATTTTTTTGGTTTTCAAACAGGCGTTGCCCCAGCACTTCAATATACTGCCCATGGTAAAAACGCACCTTGACCTTTTCACCGGCTGTTTTTTCAGCCTGGTAGCTCTCGATCAGGGCTTGGGCTTCGGCTGAAAGCGCTTCACCGGCCTGGGCCAGGGCCTGAAAATAACAGGCCTGAACAGATTTGCCCAAATTCTGAACCTGTGCGCCCGTATCGTTGATATAAAATTCGGTTTCGGTCTGGTAGCCCGCCAGGCGCATCAGCCGGGCCAGGCAATCCCCTAAAACGGCCCAGCGGCCATGGCCAAAATGCAGGGGGCCGGTGGGGTTGGCAGAGACATATTCCACCAGATAGCGGTGCTGATCCTGGGGGGCTTGGCGGCCAAATTCCCGGTCGGCGGCAATCAGGGCTTTGAGCTGTTCCTGTAACCAGGGAGCTGCCAGTCGAAAATTAATAAAGCCCGGCCCTGCAATCGAGATTTCTTGAAAGAGCGGGCTTTGCAGATGTTCGACCAGGGTTTCTGCCAATTTGCGGGGCGGCAGGCCGGCTTGTTTGGTCAGCACCATGGCGAGATTGGAAGCATAATCGCCATGGCTGGGGTCGCGAGGCGTTTCAACCTTGATTTCCTGAGGCAGATTTTCAAGGCTGACCTGCGCTGAGCTGATCGCTTTTTCGAGGGCCTCTCTGAGCTGAGCGGCGAGTGTGGCTTGTAACATGCTATGCGTCCTTCTAGTTGGGGCTGAAATTCTATCGGATTCTAACATAGATTTCAGGGGGGGAGACGAATCAGAACGCCGTGCTAATGGATCAGCGAGATAAATTCTGTTTCAAGTTCCTGAAGCATTTCGGGCAAGGATTTCTGGCTGTTGAGGAAATGCTTGAGTTTTTCTTCAAGTTTTAAACTGAAAAAATTGAGAATTTCGAGAATTTCGATCAGGAGAAAATTGCTGATATCGCCCTGCAGGCGAATAAAATGATGGCAGAGAATGACCTTCTGATTCTCAGAATCCAGACGCACGCTGCCAATCGGCATAAAGCGGTTGAAATGCACAAGCAGTTCCCGTACTCTTTGCATTTCTTCAAGCGGGATCTTTAATTCAAGCGGCGCACTGAAGGTCAACATCCAGGTGTGGAGGGGCTCAGGGGTTGGGGTTTGCCAGTCTTTGTGGGCCTGAATCAAGAGGCGGGTTTTGTTGTGGGGCAATTGCACCTGTAAAAAACCGGGCTCGGTGGCGAGTGGCTCTTGGGCCAGGGATTGGAATTCAAGAAAATTCAGAATCGTGGTTAATTTTTTCAATTGTGGCCAAATCAAATCCTGCTGAAGCTCGGGTTTGAGTTCTGGCAGATCGGGGGGCAGTTCGGCCTGGGCATTGGCCTGTTCTGAGAGAAACAATTGGTATTCCAATTTTAGGTGTTCTTGCGATAACTCCAATTCTTCAAGCCGTTTTTTGACTTCGGTCTGGTATTGAATCAAGCGTTCCTGAAACTGAACGAGATGATTCAGCCCCTGGTGCAGGCGCAGGAGTTGATTGGGGGTATCCGGGGAAGTTTGGCGCATATTCATGCTTGAATAATCGACGCTGTCGCGTTGCTGATTCAATTCCTGGGCATGGCTTTGGGCGCGCAAATGCTCAGATTCCAGCATCTGAAAATAGAAATTGAATTTGGCCCGGCGTTTCAGCAGGCGCTCGTTTTTGCGTTGTTTTTGGTGTTGGTGGTAGACTGCAAAAAATCCTGGGGTCAGGATCAAGAGCCCCAGATACAGGCCGGTATTGCTGCCGACCCAGGGGGTGGCCAAAGTACTGCAGACCACCGATAAAAAACCAATTAAAAAATAGGCCAAACCGTAACGGGAATTGGACGACCATTCATGGGGCGGGACGACCATTTCAGGCAGGGTTCTGCGCGTGGCTTTCTGGTTCAAAAGCATTCTGAATTGTTTGCGCAGTTCTTGGTAAAATTCAGGTTTCACCGGGGGTTCAGCTGAAAGGATTTTGCTCAGATAGGCCCTGATTTCAGGCAGGATCTGAGCGAGACAGACGCTAATTTCAAGCGCTGAACGAATATCGGGCCAGGAGACCTCTGTCAGCAGGCCATAGCGGTAATAGAGTTTTCCTTCTGCTGTAATTTCAAGTGAACCCAGAGGCAGCAACTCGTTTAAATACGAAATCAAGCGTGTGCTTTCGCTGGCCTGTTCTGCTTCAAAATGGTGGGGAAACTCGCAAAAAAAATACAGAATACCGGCGCTGGGCGGGCTTGAATCCTGAAGCACTCCCACGGGGGGATGGGTCGAAAAGATCTGCAATTCGAGCGGTTCATGCGAATCAGGATCCAGGCGCAGCACAAGACTTTCCTGATGGTTCTCAAGATTGCTGATCTGGGCTTCGAGTTGTTGTTCGGCCAGTAAAAGGGCGAGAAGATCCTGCAATAAATAATTTGTCATGAAATTACCCGTAGCTATTATACCTTTCACTCGGCCGAGAGCGCGAGACTTTTATATTGCCCAACGGGCCTGATAATTCTGCATTAAACTTTTAAAGCCTTCTGGCGCGGCATTGAGATTTTTACTCGCCAGAAATTCAGCTTGGTACAATTTTGAGAACGAGCGCTCACCCAAATCACAGGCAAAGGTGACAATGCGGTGGCCCGGCCCCATGCGCAGGGCGGTTTGTAAAGCTGCCGCCAGATTGAGGGCCGAAGAGCTGCCCAAAACCAAGGCATCCTGCAGACGGACATAGTGTGCGACACTTACCAATTCCTGATCGGTAATCGTGAGAGCCTGATCGACACGCGCTTTTGCGAAATTGGCAACCAGTCGCATAATGCCGATGCCCTCGGTCAGCGAGCTGCCACTGGATTTGAACTCGCCGGTTTTGACATACTGACAGAGCCCAGAACCTTCGGGATCGGCGAGGATGACCTGTATATTGGCATCCTGTTCCTTTAAATAGGCAGAGGTGCCTCCGATGGTACCGCCCGTACCCGCTGCTGAAACCAGAGCATCGATTCGGCCTTCGGTTTGAGACCAGATTTCTGGCCCCGTTCCCTGGTAATGGGCTCTGAAATTGCCAAGGTTTTCAAATTGGTTGGCCCACCAATACTGGTTGGGATCGGCTTCCGCGATGCGGCGGGCAGTATGGTAAAAGTGATTCTGATTGGCAAAGGGAACGGCATCGACCAAATGCAGTTCGGCCCCATGCAAGGCGATCATGCGCTCTTTTTCTGGGGTTTGGCCTTTGGGCATGACCACACGCATTTGGCAACCCACAGCTTTTGCGGCAATCGCAAGGCCAATGCCGGTATTGCCTGCCGTGCCTTCAATAATTGTCATGCCGGGCTTCAGGGCCCCACTCTCCAGGGCTTCCTGAACCATATTCCAGGCGGCACGGTCTTTGATCGAGCCCCCTGGGTTAAAATACTCACATTTGATCAGAATTTCACAGCCTGTCAGGCTGCTCAGGGAGGGAACCCGCAATAAGGGGGTTTCGCCAATCAGGTCGGGTAAATTTTTTGCCATTGCAGTTTTCATTTTGGACTCCTGGGGGTGCTACACTTCAGTCTAGCAAAACTCAGCCATTTGAATCGGCATTCAAAACCTGAATCGGGTGCTTTGAGCGAGAAAATTTTAGTGAGGTCTGGTCATGGAAATGTTTCTGACCCTGCTGCTGGTTTCTATTGTGGTGGTGGGAACCCATGTGGGATTGTTTATGTGGTTTGCGCGCATGATCAAAAAAACCACGCCTTCAAAGGATTCTCTCAGCTCTGCGAATAAGGTTTCCGACCGGCCTTAAGAATTTGCTACAATAGTACCGATGCCTCTTGGGTTTCCAGAGCATAGAGTTAATCACAGGCAGGAGAGAGCCATGCTGGATAAATTGTTTAAAAAAGTTGCCCCTAAAAAAGAAGAAGCCAAAGAACAACCCAAAACTGAAGAAAAACAGTCTTCTGGTGAAGATATGTTGGATGAAACGGGTACTTTTATGCTGGATATCAACCAGCTGAAAGAAACCGAGGACCTCGACGACCTTCTGAATGATGTCTAAACTTTAAGTTCTGTTTATCACGGGTCAGAAATGACGTTGACCCGTCGATAAGAGATCAGCGGTCACAAGACCCAATCTTCATCACAGGAGTCGGTGATGCCCAGTATTCAGGTTGTGGATTCAAATTTTGCCTATGAATTTTCAGGTCGTAAAACTGCGCCTGCAAATCAGTCCAAACCTGAAACGAAAGCCCCTGTCCAAGAAGAGAGCCTTCACCCCTGGTTAAAAAACACCTTTCTGGGCGCTGCCATTGGTGGCGTGGCGGGCAGTGGCACGGCTTTGGCAGTTTCTCATTTTCTTGAGGATCCGCTGCCCGGTATCAACAAGGCCAAACTGGGGGGCATTCAAGGCCTTTTTGCGGGGGCCAGTGGAGCGGTCGCGGCTTCGTTTGCGCCTGATCGGGCTTCTGGCACTGTGATTGGCGGAATTACCGGTGCTGCCTCAGGCGTGGTTCAAAGTTTGGCCTTTGCACCCAGCAAGGGCAAAATCATCCTCAATGCGATCACGGGGTTTGTCGCAGGGGCTGCAGCTGGCAACGTCACCGTCGCTGTGCGGGACCGCTACCAGCTCAAGAAAATGGATGAAAACGGTTCTGAAGAAAAAACGCTTGAGAAAGAACTGTTTGATTGAGCGCTTGGCGCTAAAAACTCCACTCTTCCCATTCTTCCTGCTCTGAGGGGGCAGGCGGGGTTTCCGCCGCAGGAATTCCACCGATCAGGGTATGCATCAATTCTTGGCCTGTGTTCCAGCCAAAACAGGTTTTGAGCAATTCCGCATCGACCCTGCCAATGCCACAGAGCCCGAGTTGCGCCAGGGGAGCCGTTTCTCTGAGCAACTGTGCGATACAGCCTGTTTCAATCAGACAATAATCCCGTGCATCTTGGCCATAATGGCTTTCGATTTTTGCCAAATCGGCCACCAGATACAGGCTGAACTTGGCGGCTTTTGCCATTTCCAGGCTCATGGGCAAATGTAGCTGAGCGAGATCGGGAACTGGGCCAGACAGTTTGTGCAGGCTGAGACTTTCGTTTTCAAAGCGGTAAAGCCCAGCTTCGAGGTCTGGCAGGCACCTCTCATGCAGATGGAGATAAAGTCTCAGGGGGTAAACGGCCCCTGCTGAGGGGTAAAGATATTTCAGACTCTCGGCCTGGGGGCGGGCTTCTAAAACTGAAAGCAGAAGACTGAGCTGTTTAAGGTTTACGTTCTCAGCGCTGAAGCTGCGTTGGCTTTTCCAGGTCAACCAAGGCTCAGCGGCGCTTTCAGTTTTTTCGAGCGGGATGGTGTTCCCGGTCAGTAGAGCGGAGCTTGAAGCTTGAGGGCGAAGGGGCTTTGCCGGGGCTGCCTTGTGGTAATATTCAGCCAAAAGGCGCAAACTGCGCAATTGAAACATTTCGCCCACCCCTGGGGCAAAGCCATAGACTGTCTGTAGGCGGTTGCCCAGGCGGATCATATCGATCGAGTGCACCCCCAGACTGAGCAGGTCGGCGTCTGGATCGGTGATTTGCAGTTCCAGGGTTTCTGCAAAAATCGCCTGAAGACGTGTCAGTTCAGTCTCTGCGAGCGGGTTGGGCGGTGGGCTTGCGCTCAGGCCAGGCAATTGGTTCCGATCGACTTTGCCACTGGCATTGAGGGGGAAAGCATCGAGAAAATGCCAGTGTTTGGGAACCATCCAGGCTGGCAGGCGGGCTTCGAGCCAGGCACTTAATTCAGTTGGGGTGGCCTCGGCAATCAGACAGGCCACCAGGCGGCGCTGATGGCGTTCACCTGGGGCATGCACCAGCACGTCTTTGACGCGGGGGTGCAAACGCAGACAGGCCTCGATTTCCCCCAACTCAATCCGATACCCTTGAATTTTGACCTGAAAATCCTGCCGGCCTAAAAATTCAAGCAAGCCCTGGGGCCGGTAGCGCCCCAGATCTCCTGTTCTGTACCAGCGTTGGCCCTGGGCATCGGTGACGAAGCGTTCTTGGGTTTTAAGCGGATCCCGCCAATAGCCCAGGGCCAGCCCTTCGCCTGCAATCCAGATTTCGCCGCTGACCCAATCGGGGCAGGGCTCAAATGCTGAATTCATGACCTCAAAGCGTTGATTGGCAAGCGGATAGCCATAGGGCACGCTGTTCCATTCGGGCAGACGGGTTTCAATCGGGTAGGCTATCGACCAAATCGCGGCTTCGGTTGCGCCGCCCAAGCTCCAGATTTGGGCCTGGGGCGCGGTGGCACGGATCTGCTCGGGCAGCTCCAGGGGGATCCAATCGCCACTGAGCAAGACCTTGCGCAGGGCCGGCCAGTGAAATTCGGGCAGCCGTTTGATATATTCGAGCAAAAGCCCCATCAGGGCGGGGACTGAATTCCAAACCGTGACTTCCTCTAGCAAAGGCAACCAGCGATCGGGTTCACGTTGGCTGTCTGAATCCGGTAGCACCAGACAGGCTCCTGCCGCCCAGGTGCCAAACAGGTCATAGACCGAAAGGTCAAAGCCCAGGCTTGAAATTCCAAAGACCCGATCGTCGGATTTTAGCTGGATCATGTCTGAAACCGCGACCAGGGTATTCCAGGCGGCAGCATGACTGAGCATGACCCCTTTGGGTTCGCCAGTTGAGCCCGAGGTAAACAGCAGGTAGGCCATGCTGTGAGGATCCCCTGGGGGCCATTCCTGGGCGAAGCTTTGCGCCCAGTTGAAGTCTTCAGGGGCTTGATCTGAGACTTTCAGCCATGTGACCTCTGCAAAGGCGGGCTCCAGTGCTGCCTGGGCAATGCCCCAGCGGACCTCTCCCAGTTTCAAGAGGGCCTGAATCCGTTCGGGGGGCAAACTGGCATCGATTGGCAGATAGGCCCCGCCAACCAGCAAAATCGCCAGGGCGGCAACAGCCTGTTCCCAGCCCTTGTGCATTAGGATGGCAATCGGCTGACCTGGCTGAAGGGGGAATTGCCGCAGTTCCTGGGCAAGGGCAAGCGCCCGCGCAGCCAATTCAGCATAGCTCAGCCGCCGCTCAGGGCTGATCAGCGCCAGGGCTTCAGGCTGAGACTGGGCCTTTGCAAAAAAGGCCTGGTGAAGCGTTTGGGGCAAAATTTCCCGTTCAGTGGCATTGGCCCGCATGCGTTCAGCTGATATCAAAGTGGGGCCCAGCAAAGCCGTATTGACGGGCCTTTGCCAGATTTCAGGGGCTTCAGATAAACGAGCAACTAGTCCTGTAAAGGCTGCAAACGCCTGTTCAATCAGCCCTGCGGGAAAGAGTTCACTGAGATAATCCCAATGAAGCGAAAGACCTGTTTCGCTTTCAGAAGCCTGGCAATCCAACCAGACCTGGGGCGTTTGCGTCTGTGCCAGAATTAATTCTGCATTCAAAGGCAGGGGCGGGGTCTTTTGGCCCAGCAAGCCCGTAAAAACAACGGGTGCGTTTAAGGGGCGCCCTTGGGCTCTGGCGGCTCGCAGCACTTCTACGCCATCGAGCAGGGCGTGTTCTAAATCCTGCCAGAGTTGGGTCTGAATGGTTTGGGCCCAGGCCCCCAGGCTCTCGGAACGGGGGGGAATCGCCAGCAGGGTCAGGTGGGTAAAATCCCCCATCAGGTCTTGAACCTGGGCATGCAGGGGCAACCTTTGGAAGGTCGTCAGATTGAGCAGAAAACCTTCTGTGGCACTGTAAGCTGCAATACAGGCGGCAAAGAGACTTAGAACCAAGCCATTGGGAGTCAGCTGGTAAGCCTGCGCCCCTGCTTTTAATTGCTCCCAGGCAGGGCACTTCAGTTCAAAGCTCAGCCTTTGAAAACGCGGGGTCTGAATCTTTTCTGGGGCCAAGCGCAGGGGCCATTGGGGCGCTTCGGGCAAAGTCTTAAGGCGCTTGTTCCAATAGTCATGGGCTGCTTGCCAGGGCGGGCTGCCTTTGAGGTTTTCAAGCGCCAAGCGGTAATCGCGAAACTGCAGTTCCAGTGCTGGGAGTTCAAGCTCTGGCGTACGGTAAAAGCGTTCAAGCTCCTTGCCCAGATTCAGAAAACTGCTGGCATCGGCGATCAGGGCATCGAGCAGCAGATAGAGTTGCCAACCCTCGGGCAGGCGCAGCAGGCGAAGGGAGAAGAGCGGCCAGCTTTGGGGATCCAGGCGCAGGGCGAGCATTTCTTCACGCAGGTTTTCAAGCTGCTGTTTTCTTTCTGCTTCAGAAAGATTGCGCAAATCGGTCTGCTGAAGCGTGAAATGGGGAAGACCCGCCAGGGTTTGCAGACGCCCCTCCTCCGTGACCACCGTGTGCAGCATGGGGTGGCGCTGAATCAGCCGGTTCAGGGCTTTTTCCAGGCGTTCGGGCTCCAGTTCAGGCAGTGAGAGTACCCAGAGCGCCTGGGTGCTGATGCCTCCCAGGGTCAGGCTCTGCTGGCGTCCCAGCCAATAGGCTTCCTGCACAGGGGTCATGGCGTAGGGTGCTGAGTGATGGGCTGGGTCAGGCTGAATTTGCGGCCATGCAAAGCTCAGTTGCGGAGCCTGTAAAACCGCTTGGGTAAATTCCTGTAAGCTGGGGGCTTCAAAAAGCAGCTGCAGCGAGATTTCGCGGCCCATTTGCTCGCGCACCGCTTGAATCAGGCGCAGAGCCAAAAGGGAATGCCCACCGGCTTCAAAGAAGGAAGTCTCCGCTTGCAGTTGAGCTGTGGGCAAGAAGTTTTGCCAAAGTTTTGCCATTTCCAGGGTCTCTCCGCTCAGCCCCTGAAGGGCCTGGGTTTTCACTGCCAAGGTGGGTTGAATCTGCTCGGCGAGGGCCTGAAGATCCAATTTTCCCCGGCTGCTGAGCGGAAACGTATCGCGTGCCAGCCAACGATCGGGTTGCAAGGCACTGGGCAGTTTGCGCTTTAACCAGTTTTCACAGTCTTTCAAAGCTTCAGGCTTCAGGCCTTGGATACAGGCAATCAGCTCTTCCTGCTGCCAGAGCACACAGGCCTGCTCCACGCCTGGAAAATGCAGCAATTGGGCTTCAATTTCAGCGGCTTCAATCCGCACGCCCCGGCGTTTGAACTGGCGATCGGTGCGGCCGAGAAAATGCAGGCGTCCGGCCAGAAAACGCACCCGGTCCCCAGTTAAATAATGGGGTTCGGGCAAAGACTTAAATTTGCTTTCACTCAGCTCAGGGGCCTGCCAATAGCCAGCTGCCAATCCGATTCCGGCCAGGGCCAGCTCGCCAGGAAAACCTTCGGGCAGACTGTTTCCCTGGGCATCCAGCACCCAGGCTTTGAAATTGGGCAGCAATTGGCCCAAATCTGGTTTCTGCCCTGGCTGGGCTGAGACACAGCCCGCGCTGGCGACAACACTGCATTCTGTGGGGCCATACTGGTTCCAGACGGCAAAGGGCAGGGGCTGGGCAGGCAAAGGCCCCAAGCGATCCCCCCCGGTGCGCAGAACAGAAAAACAGCTGGTTTCAGGCCAATTTAGCCGGATCAGGGCTTCGGCCAGGGGCGTGGGCAGAAAGACTTGCCGAACTGCGTTTTCAAGCATGAATTTTTGCAGGGCCGTGGGATCTAAACGCAGCGGGGTTGGCAAAAATACGAGCGTTGCCCCAGCTGCCAAAGTCGTCCAGATTTCCCAGCCTGCGGCATCAAAACTTAAATTGGCGATTTGGGGTATCAGTTCACCAGGGGCGGTGGGAAAGGTCTTTAAATGCCACTGCACAAGATTGCTCAGGCCCGCTTGGGTGACTTGGACAGCCTTGGGCGTTCCGCTGGAACCTGAGGTCAGGATCAGACAGGCCAAATTGGTGTGCGCTGTGGGTAGCATCCCTGCCTGGGGAGGGATTTCTTCAAATGCCAGACAGGGGCCCGCATATCCCAGTTCGGCCAGACGTGAGGCTGTGCTCAGCAGCAAGGGCTGATCCAGAGTTTCCAAAAGACTGAGAATGCGATCGCGCGGGCTGTCTGGATCCAGGGGCAGATAGGGGCGAGCTGCGAGCAGGCTGCCCAGCCAGCTAACGACGGCTTGGGGGGAATTTTCAAGCCAAATTGCGACAGGGGCTTCTGTTGGCCCTTGCTCTAAGAGGGCACCCGCCAGCTGCTGGGCTTCCTGCCAGAGTCGGGCATAGCTCCAGTCTTCAGGCTGGGAGAGCTTGCGCAGATCGCGCAGGGCAATCTGGTCTGAAGCTTTGGCAAGCAAAGGCAAAAGCCTGTTTTCAGGCCAGGCGATCTGGGGGCCTTGCACGGTATACGGGAGATCGGCCTTGCAGAGGTCTTGTAAGGGGGTTTCTGGGGGCAGATCGGGCAGGGCGGCCAAGGTGTGCAGCCAGGCCTTTGTCCAGGCCGCGATGCTGGCTTCAGAGAAAAGCTGGGTATCAAACTCCACCAGGCCTTTGAGCAGATCCCCTTCGGGTATCAGGGTCAGGGCCAGATCAAACCGGGTGACACCAATATCCAGCTCCAGGCCTGTAAGTTGTGTCTCACCCAGGGCTTCGAAGCCAATTTCGCCATGCAGGGCCAGCACCGTTTGAAAGAGCGGATGAACCCCTGGCAAACGTGGGGGTTGAAGGCTCTCCACCATTTGCTCAAAGGGCAGGGCCTGGTGATCCAGGGCCTCGTAGAGCCGGGTTTGAACCCGGTTCAGCCAGCTCAACCAGCCTTCCTGGGGGTCGATTTCCTGGCGCAGGGGCAACATATTTAGAAAGGGGCCAATCAAGGGCTGGGTTTCACTCTCCAACCGACCGGCGATGGGGGTGCCAATCACCAGATCGGTTTCGCCGCTTAAACGCCAGAGCAAGTGTGCAAAGCTGGCGAGCAAGACCGCAAAAAGACTGACCCCAGCCGCTTTGGCGTGGTTTTCAAGTGCCAAGCGCAGCGGGGCAGAAATTTCAAAGGGAGCTTGTTTTCCCTGGGGCACTTCCTGACGGGCGCCGTCCCAGGGCAGCCTGATTTGCGCGGGGGCCTGCCGCAAGGTGTTTTTCCAATAGTTCAGATCGGCTTCTGGGGCGGGGTTTTTGCGCTGCCAGAGCGCAAAATCTGCGTACTGCCATTTCAGGGCCTCAAGTTCGGGAACGCGGTTTTCAGAGGCTGCCAGATAAAATTCCCGCAATTCGGCAAATAAAATTCTGAACGAGAGGCCATCGGCCAGGATATGGTGCAAGCCCAGCACCAAGCGGTGTTCGTGTTCCGACAGGCGAAAGACGCCGATCCGCAGCGGCGGGGCTTGGGTCCAATCAAAGGGCTGGCGGGCAAAGGTTTTGATTGCTTCTTGCAGGGCAGATTCTGAAGGTGGGGCTTCAAAGACCTGCCAGTCGAGCACAGCTGAAGGCAAGATCTTTTGATACGGCGTGCCTTGATTGTCTTGAAGATAGAGGGTGCGCAGGATTTCATGGCGCTTTACAATCGCTTCAAAGGCAGCTTTTAAAATCTTGAGGTCGAGAGGGCCCTGCAGGGAAACGGCAATCGGAATAAAATGGGTCTTCTGGCCGGGATAGAGCTGTTCCAAGAGCCAAAAGCGCTGCTGTGTAAACGAGAGCGGGAGTTGTTCAGGCCTTTCCAACGGGGTTTCCTGGCTTGGGGTTTTCAGGTTTTTCAGAATCAAATCGGCGATTTGCTGAATGGAGGGGCCTTTGAGAAATTCTGAAAGGGGCAATTGAATCGCGAAGGTTTTTTTCAGACGGCTGTAAAGTTCCATGCCCACCAGTGAGCCAATGCCCAAATGTTGCAGGGGAAGATGGGGATCGAGTTGTGCGGCTTCCAGGCGCAGGGCCTGGGCCAACTCGGCCTGAAGGGCCCTGACGAGAAAGGCTGCGCGTTCAGCTTCTGGAATTTCAGCCAGATCCTTGAGGGCAGGGGCTTTGTGAGGCCCGCTGCGGGCCTGGCCTGAAGCCTGGGCCCGCAGCGAAAGCGGTGAAGGGCGTTGGCCTTCGGGGGCCGCCAAAAGATAGTTTTGATGATCCCAGGCATAGGCTGGAAAACTGAGGGGAAGGTTCTCAATCGGGGTTTGCCCCTTCAGCGAAAAACCCAGACAGGCCAGAATGCCCAAACTTTGGCGCAGACTTTGACTGTTTTTTTGATCCCGACGCAAACTGGGCAGGCCGAATAAGGGGTGGGGGGTGGTTTCGTTCAGGGCCAGCAAAGACCCGATTAAAACCGGGTGGGGGCTGATTTCCAGCAGCACGCAGGGGCCTTTTTCAAGCAGGCTTTGAATCACGGGCAGCAAACTGACGGGTTGGCGCAGATTTTGCCACCAATAGGGCAGCTCAAAGTTCAGGTGGGGTTCGGGGTGGGGCTCTACCGTGGAATAGACTGGAATCTGCCCTTTTAAGGGGGTGAGATCTTGCAATGCTGCATAAAAATCTGCTTCAAGCGGTTCCATCAGGGGGCTGTGTGAGGGGGCCTCGGCTCCGAGAACGTTTCGTGCAAACTGCCCGGCAGCCTGCAGATCTGAAATCAACTGGGCGAGGGCCTGACTTTCACCTGAAACCACACAGAGTTCGGGCCCGTTCAAGCCTGCCAGCCAAACCTTGCGGTCTTTCAGCCAGGGCTGAAGCTCCACTTCGCTGAGACCCACCACGGCCATGCCCCCCTGCCCGAGGGTGCGGCAGATCAGCTGAATCCGCAGAGCGACTAAACGGCAGGCATCTTCTAAACTGATCCAGCCGCCAGCACAGGCCGCGGTGATCTCTCCCATGCTGGTGCCAATCAAAGCGCTGGGACGCAGGCCCCAGGATTCCAAAAGACTGACCAGAGACAATTGAATCGCAAACAGCAGGGGTTGAATCTGTTGCGGGCTGCCATCGTGCCCGTGCTGCAGGGCCTCAAGCACTGAAAAGCCCGCCCAGGGCTGCAGGCAGGTATCAATGGCCTTGAAGCGCTCTAGAAAGACAGATTCAGCCAGCAATTGCCGCCCCATGCCCTCTTCCTGGGAGCCCATGCCTGAAAAGAGCAGCACCAATTGGCGTTGGGCAGGTGGCAGGGTTTTGTAGACTTCTCCGTTCTCTGCAAGTTTTTTGAGCTCTGAAATCAGATCCTCACGCTGCTCAAAGGCCAGTGGGGCATGCCATTTCTCACTGCTGAGCAGGCGCGCTGAACTCAGGCAGAGATTGCGCAACTGGGGAGCTGTTTCTGCTTCGAGATGTTTTGCCAGGCGCTGGGCTTGGGCCCGCAGACTGCTGGGGGAGTGGGCATGCAGCCAGAGCAGACCCGCTTGATCCGCTTCTGGGTGTGGGCATTGATCCCTTGCTTCGAGGATCAGGTGGGCATTGGTGCCGCCAAAGCCAAAGGCTGAAACCGCAGCATAGATCGGCTCACCAGCTGTTGGCAAAACTTCAGGCTCGGTTTGAACGCTTAAATGCCAGTCTTGAAAGGGAATTTTGGGGTTGGGGGTGTGAAAATGCAGGCTGGGCACCCATTGGCGGTGATAGAGCATCAGGCAGACCTTGATCAGGCTGGCAATGCCTGCTGCGGCTTCCAGGTGGCCTATCTGGGTTTTGACAGAGCCTATTTTAAGCGGCGGCAGCCCTGCCTTTGCGCGTTTCTGGGCATAGACCTGGCCCAGGGCCTTGGCTTCAATTGGATCGCCGAGGGGGGTGCCGGTGCCATGGGTTTCAATATACTGAATCTGGGCTGGATCCAAGGCTGCTGCCCGGATTGCCGTTTCAAGTGTTCGACGTTGGCCTGCCGGGCTGGGAGCACTTAAGCCGTTGGTCAGACCATCCTGCGAGAGGGCTGAACCCCGAATCACAGCATAGATCCGATCTCCCGCTGCTTGCGCCGCTGCCAGGGGTTTTAAGATCACCAGACCCGCTCCTTCTCCCCGCGCAATGCCATTGGCCTGGGCGTCGAAGGCCGCACAGCGCCCTTCCGGTGAGAGGGCCAGGGCTTCGGCAAAGCCCTGGTGAATCAGTTCAGAAAAAAGCAAATTGACGCCCCCTGCGAGTGCCAATTCTGAAGCCCCAGAATAAAGGCTTTCCAGGGCCAGATGGACAGCCGTCAGCGATGATGAACAGGCGGTATCGACCACCAGACTGGGGCCCTGCCAATCGTAGGTATAGGAAAGCCGGTTGGCAATCACACTGGCTGCTGAGCCCGTGATGGTATACATATTGGCCTGAGCTGGGCTGAGCAATTGGGTATGGGCGTAGTCCTGGCTGGAGACCCCCATAAAAACGCCGGTTGCTGAGCCTTCGAGCTGTTTGCGACTGAGGCCCGCGTCTCGCAGCGCTTCGTGGCTGAGTTCCAGCATCAATCTCTGTTGGGGGTCCATGGCACGGGCTTCGCCCTCGGTAATTTGGAAAAAACCCGCATCAAACGCCAGGGGGCTCTCCAATAAGCCTGCCAGGGCAGGGGTTTCTGGTTCCACTTGCATGCGCTCTGGGGGAATCGGGCGTACCTGGTTTTGGGCTGAGCACAGGCTTTGCCAATAGTCCTGAAGGGATTCTCCTCCCGGAAAGCGGCAGGCCATGCCAATAATTGCAACTGCGTTTTCTGTCATTTTTTCAGATTTCTTTTTATGTGACTGCTTCAGTCTAGCCAGAATTTCGAGAATTGACCATGTTTCACCTTGCTTTGTCCAGGGCTTGAAACTTGATTTTGATCAATCCCCGCTTTGATCTGCAAGAAGGAATTCCAGCAATATTCGTCCTATGCTAAAAAAGGCGCACCCTGTATCCAAGGGGCTGCTTGCGCTGCAATTTTTGGCTGAAAAGCTATCAGCACGCGGATTTCAAGGAGTATATTATGCAGTTGAACTGGAAGACGATGGATGGCAACGAAGCGGTCGCGCATGTGGCCTACCGCCTCAATGAAGTGATTGCCATTTATCCGATTACGCCTTCTTCTCCCATGGGAGAATGGTCAGACACTTGGGCTTCGGTTGAGGAACCCAATCTGTGGGGAACCATTCCCCGTGTGGTCGAAATGCAAAGTGAAGGGGGGGCTGCCGGAGCCTTGCACGGGGCTTTGCAGGCGGGTGCCCTTTCAACTTCCTTTACGGCTTCACAGGGCCTGCTGCTGATGATGCCCAATATGTATAAAATTGCAGGGGAGTTGACCCCCCTGGTTTTGCATGTGGCTGCCCGTTCTTTGGCCGCGCAGGGGCTTTCGATTTTTGGCGATCACAGCGATGTGATGGCCTGCCGTGCCACAGGATTTGCCATGTTGGCCGCCAATAGCGTACAGGAAGCCCATGACTTCGCGCTTTTATCCCAAGTCACCAGTTTGAGCTGCCGAATTCCCTTTCTTCACTTCTTTGATGGCTTTCGCACCTCCCATGAAATTTCGAAGTTTCAGTTGATCCCCGATGAGGTCATGAAAGCCCTGATCGACCCGGCCTGGATTCGTGCCTTTCGCGAACGCGCCCTCTCACCTGATCACCCCTTTATTCGGGGCACTGCGCAAAACCCAGATATCTATTTTCAGGCCCGTGAAACGGTCAATCCGCTCTACCGGGATTGCTCTGAGGTTTTGCAGGAGCGCATGGATGCCTTTGCCGCTCTGACAGGCCGCCAGTACCGGATTTATGAATACCATGGCGATCCCCAGGCCGAACGGGTGATTGTGATCATGGGCTCTGGGGCTGAAACCGTACAAAGCGTGGTCGATGCCCTCAATGCCCAAGGCGAAAAACTGGGCGTGCTCAAAGTCAGACTTTACCGTCCCTTTGCCGCCCATGCCCTGGTGGCAGCGCTGCCCGAGAGCGTCAAGCAGGTGGCGGTGCTGGATCGCACCAAAGAACCGGGCTCTGTGGGCGAACCCCTCTATCTGGATGTGGTCTCGGCTTTGCAGCAGGGCTTTTCTGAAGGCTGGCGTGAAACCATGCCCCGTTTGATTGGGGGCCGCTATGGTCTTTCTTCAAAAGAATTTACTCCGGGCATGGTCAAAGGGATTTTTGACCATCTCAAATCTGAAAAACTGAAACATAGCTTTACGATTGGAATTGAGGACGATCTTTCGCATACCCATCTGGCCTATGACCCCGATTGGAGTACCGAATCAGACAGCGTCTTTCGCGGAATTTTCTATGGTTTGGGTTCCGATGGCACCGTGGGGGCCAATAAAAACAGTATTAAAATCATTGGCGAACAAACTGAATATTATGCCCAGGGCTATTTTGTCTATGATTCGAAAAAAGCCGGTGCGATTACGATTTCGCATTTGCGCTTTGGCCCCGAGCGCTTTGAATCTCCCTATTTGATTCAGAAGGCAGGCTTTGTGGCCTGTCACCAGCCGGTATTTCTTGAACGCTTCGATGTGCTCGAAAATCTGCTCCCCGGCGGGGTCTTTTTATTGAATTCGCCCCATGCGGCGGATCAGGTCTGGGACGCCTTGCCCCGTCCGGTTCAAGAGGGGCTGATTGCCCGCCAGGCCCGTTTCTTTGTGATCAATGCCAATCAGGTAGCCCAGGAAAGTGGCATGAAAGGGCGCATCAATACCGTGATGCAAACCTGCTTCTTTGCCATCTCGGGGGTTTTGCCGCGTGAAAATGCCCTCGAGGCAATTCGGGATTCGATTCAGGAAACCTATGCCAAAAAAGGCGTTGAGGTGGTCAAACGGAATTTAGACGCTGTCGACAATACGCTTGCCCATCTGCATGAAGTGCCTCTGCCTGCCCAGGCCAGCAGTTTGCGGGAACGGCGGGCGGTGGTGTCTGATCAAGCACCGGATTTTGTCAAAGAAGTGCTGGGGGCCATGATTTCAGGTCAGGGCGATCGCCTGCCCGTCAGTGCCCTGCCCAATGACGGCACCTATCCTTCGGGAACCGCCCAGTGGGAAAAACGCAATCTGGCGGCTGAAATTCCGGTATGGGACCCCGAGGTCTGTATCCAGTGTGGCAAGTGCGCAATGGTCTGTCCGCACAGCGTGATCCGCATCAAAGCCTATCCCCCCGCTGCGCTGGCCGGGGCTCCCGCAGGGTTCCGCTCGGTGCCCTCGAAAGAGCGGGAATGGGACGGTCTGAACTATACGATTCAGGTCGCCCCAGAAGACTGCACAGGCTGTGCGGTCTGTGTGGACGTCTGCCCGGCCCGGAACAAATCCCAGGCCAAGCTCAAGGCCATCAATATGCAGCCCCAGGAACCCCTGCGGGAACAGGAAAAAACCTATTGGGAATATTTTCTGGAATTGCCTGAACTGGATCGCACCCGGATCAAAAACACCTCAATCCGCCAGCAACAGATTCAGGAACCCCTGTTTGAATTCTCGGGGGCCTGTTCGGGCTGTGGCGAGACACCCTATCTCAAACTGCTGACCCAACTCTTTGGCGATCGCATGCTGGTGGCCAATGCCACAGGCTGTTCCTCGATCTATGGCGGCAACCTGCCGACGACCCCCTGGAGTGTGAATGCTGAAGGGCGTGGGCCCGCTTGGTCCAATTCGCTCTTTGAAGACAATGCTGAATTTGGCCTGGGCATGCGCCTGGCCCTCGACAAGCAGAACGAAATGGCCAAAGAACTCTTGATGCAGTTGGAACCCTTGCTGGAATGGGATCTGGTTGAAAAACTGGTGGAAGCTCCGCAATTGGACGAGGCAGATATCTATGAACAGCGGGAACGGGTCAAAGCACTGAGAGCGGCTTTGCAAAACGTGAATACCCCTGAAGCCGATCGTCTGCGTGAATTGGCCGATGCCTTGGTGCGCAAGAGCCTGTGGATTGTGGGCGGCGATGGCTGGGCCTATGATATCGGCTTTGGGGGCCTGGATCATGTGCTGGCCAGTGGTGCCAATGTCAATGTGCTGGTGCTGGATACCGAGGTCTATTCCAATACCGGCGGGCAGATGTCAAAATCAACGCCTCGGGGCGCGGTGGCTAAATTTGCAGCCGCTGGCAAACCCCTGGGTAAAAAAGACCTCGGCATGATCGCCATGAGCTATGGCCATGTCTATGTGGCCAAGGTCGCCATGGGCGCCAAAGACGATCAGACCCTGCGGGCCTTTCTCGAAGCAGAAGCCTGGCCGGGCCCTTCGCTGATCATTGCCTACAGCCACTGTATTGCCCACGGCATTCCCATGAATACGGCTCTGCAGGAGCACAAGGCCGCTGTCGATTCGGGGGCCTGGAATCTCTTCCGCTATCACCCTGGACGCCTGGAAACAGGCGAAGCACCCTTGCATCTCGACAGCAAAGGGCCGCGCATGCCGCTTCAGAATTACTACGATCGTCAAAACCGTTTCCGCATGCTGGCTTCGACCCATCCTTACCAGGCCAAACGCCTGATGCAGATGGCACAGAAAGAAGTCGAAGACCGCTGGCGGCTTTATCAGCAAATGGCTGAATTCTCTCAACCTCAGAACAAAGGAAATGTCTAAGATGGACTTAAGTACAAAATATCTTGGATTGCATTTGCGCACCCCGCTGGTGGCTTCGGCCTCACCGCTTTCAGAACAATTGGACAATATCCGTGCGCTTGAAGAAGCGGGTATTTCTGCGGTGGTCATGCATTCTCTGTTTGAAGAGCAATTGACCCAATCCAGTCTGGATTTGGATCACTATACCAGCTTCGCCAATGACAGCTTTGCCGAAGCCCTGAGCTTTTTCCCCGAGCCCAAAACCTTTCATGTCGGCCCTGAACTCTATCTTGAGCATATTGCCCAGGCGCGTCAGTCCGTTAAAATCCCGATCATTGCCAGTTTAAATGGGCACAGCCGGGGCGGCTGGATTGAATATGCCAAAAAAATCGAACAGGCCGGGGCGGCTGCACTGGAACTCAATCTCTACAGTATTCCCACCGATCCCCAGCTATCTGGGGCCGTGATTGAACAGACCTATCTGGATATTGTCAAAGAGATCAAAACCCAGTTGAATATTCCTGTGGCGGTCAAACTCAGTCCCTTCTTTACCAATTTCGGCCATTTTGCGCACCAGCTTTCTGACTTGGGGGTCGATGGCTTGGTTTTGTTCAATCGCTTTTACCAGCCGGATATCAATATTGAAACCTTGGAAATGGAGCCCCATCTGCTGCTCAGTTCTCCCCAGGAACTGCGCCTGCCCCTGACCTGGATTGGGCTGCTCTATGGCCGGATTCAAGCCGATTTGGCTGCCACCACGGGGGTGCACCAGGCCAAGGACGTGCTCAAGCTTTTGATGGCGGGGGCCAAGGTAACCCAGATGGCCTCAGTGCTGCTGCGCCGGGGCATTGGCTATGTGCGTACCCTGGAATCTGAATTGCTGGATTGGCTTGAAGAGCATGAGTACCATTCAATTGAGCAATTGCAGGGCAGCATGAGTCAAACCAACTGCCCCGACCCCAGTGCCTTTGAGCGCGTGCAATATGTACGCATGCTGCAGGGCTACCACGCGCATATCCAGATCTAGGCAGATTGCCCCCACAGGCATTCAGCGGGGGCTTATTTCGCCTCGGCGTAGAGATGGGCAAAGCGAAAATGGACGCCATCAAAGAGCCCCTGATCGCTGATCTTCAGGGCTGGAATCACCAGCAAGGCCATAAACGAGAGGGTCATCAGCGGCGCGCGCAGAGGGGAGCCCATTTCTTCACGGATCATGCGGTTCAGGGCGGCATAGGCCTCGGCAACTTCTGGACCGGGGCGATCACTCATCAAGCCCGCAATCGGCAAGGGCAGTACCCTTTCTTTTCCTGCATAAACTGCGCAAATCCCGCCTTTCATTTCAATCACCCGGTTCATGGCCCGACTCAAGTCCTGGTTGCTGCAGCCCACGGCGATCAGATTGTGCGAGTCGTGGGCGACACTTGAGGCGATGGCCCCCTGCTTGAGGCCAAAGTTTTCAATAAAATCCACCACCGGGGCATGGGGCTGGTAGCGGTTGAGCACTGCGATTTTGAGCAAATCCCGTGAGGGGTCAGCCACCGTTTCGTGAAAGGCCAAGGTGGGCGTGCGCAGACAGTCTTCGGTGATCAGTTCTCCATCCAAGGCGTGAATGACATGGATTTGGCCCTGCTGCTCGGGTACTTTAAAATCTGAAGGCTGTACAGGCCGGGCCACAAAGCGGTTGGGCCTCTCTGAGGGCTGCCAGTTCAAAAGACTTTTCCCGTTTTCGACGCATTTTTGGCCTTGAATCCAGGTGGCTTGAATTTTAAAGCGCTGCAAATCGCTGACCTCAATAAAATCTGCGCTGTCGCCGACTTGGAGCAGACCGGCCTTCAGGCCATAGTGCTGAATCGGATTCAAACTGGCGGCCCGCAGGGTATCAAACAGATCATAGCCTGCGGCCAGGGCCTTGGCCACCATTTGGTTAATATGCCCCTTGAGCAGATCATCGGGGTGGCGATCGTCTGAACAGAACATGCACAGTTCAGGGGTTTCGGCCAAAAGCGGGATCAGGGCCTCAAAATTGCGTGCGGCTGAACCTTCCCGAATCAGAATTTTCATGCCTTTGCGCGCTTTTTCCCGTGCTTCTTCCAGGCTGAAGGCCTCATGGTCGGTGCTGATACCTGCCTTGAGATAGGTCTCAAGATCCGCGCCCCGCAAGCCCGGTGCGTGGCCATCGATTGGTTTGCCCAGGCTCTGGGCCAGGGCGATTTTGCCCATGACTTCGGGATCGTTTTGCAGCACCCCCGGAATATTCATCATTTCACTGAGATAGTGAATTTCTGGGTTTTCGAGCAATTGACGGGTTTCTTCAAGCCCGAGACGGGCACCGGCGGTTTCAAAAACGGTAGCGGGAACGCAGGAGGGCGCGCCAAAACAAAAATGAAAGGGGAGGGTGTGGCTGTTTTGCAACATAAACTCCACCCCAGCAAGACCCAGCACATTGGCTATTTCATGGGGGTCAGAAACACTGCCCACGGTGCCATGAAGCATGGCCATGCGGGCAAATTCGGCAGGTACGAGCATGGAGCTTTCAAGGTGAATATGGGCGTCTATCAGGCCGGGAATCAAATAGACTTCTGGGGCCTGCACAAGTTCCTCAATTTTGAGAATCCGCGACTCAGCGAGGGTGAGTTTGGCGGGGACGATTCTGCGCTGAAGCAGATCGACCCATTGGCCAGAGATTTCGTGCATAGAACCCTCCTTCCTGCTGAGCTTAGCTTAGCAGGAAGCTTGCAAGGAAACCTTGATCTGGATCGTGGTTTTGAGCGTGTGCTGGCGTTTATTTCAGCGCCTGGTAAACCTCTGCCAGGCGGGCATAAAACATTGGGCTGCAATCTTCGAGTTGGGGGTGTACAAAGCCTGTGTTTTGATCCCAGCCCTGGCGGCTGAGGCGGTAGAGATTGCGCGACATGCTGCCGACCATCTCTTCGTCTTCATCCCCAGTGGTATGAAAGGCCACCTGTTGAACCGCAATAAAGTCAGGATGGGCCAAGAGATCTTCGTCGTAATAAAAATCATGGTAGACCTGGCAGCGGGTGGGATCTTTCGCATGGGGGAAAACCTGCGACATGACAATCACACCGGGATACCACTCAAACATCAGCTGGGGGAAAACCGTGGCCCAAACCGAACCCAGGGGGGGATCCCCTTTGATTTCACGGTAGATTTTGCCCCAGGTCTGAAAGGCCGCTTTGCCTCTGAGGGGGTTGTCGGGATCATTCCAGCCGCTGCCGTCGCCTTCGCCCCAGGTCTTTTTCCAGCCCACCTGCTGTACCGTGCTCCAGCGTTCGGGGGCCTGCAGGTTCTGGGTAAACTCCAGGCCTGGATAGGATTGAACCCAATCGCAGGAGCAGAGCTGGGCCAGGGTTTCGGCATGGGCCGGGTCGACATGCATTAAGTCGAGGTAGTTGATCATAAACAGGGCCCAATGGCCGGCCTGTTCCATGCTGATGGTTTTTATCAGGCGGTAGCCTTGGCTTGAAAACAAATCGCCTGTTTCCTGTTGCACCCGTTCCAGTTCTCGCTTGAGATCAAAACTTGAATTCAGGCCCTGCCATTGGGGCAGACTGAAGAGGTAGCCCTGCCATTCCAAATGCTGAATTTCAGGCAAATGGTGATCACAGGTCTGGTGAAAGAGCTGGGGATTGAGTAATTTACCGGCTTCTGCCGCATACACTGCATTGTGACTTTTGCAGCGGATCGATTTACTGAAGGGCAAAAACCCGTCGGGGTGGGGGCTGTTGAGGATATCTGCCTGCCAATGCAGACAGAGATTGGAAAGCACTTGCGCTTGGGGGCTCTGGGGGCTGGCACTGAGGTAACAGTGCGAGGCCCAGGGGGGAACGCGCAAAAAGCCGGCCCCACCGTGTTGAGCCGGCCCCAAATACAGGGGGGCCCTGTCAAAAAGCTTGGATTCCAAACCAAGCGATTCGCTGGAGAAGATCAATTGGGGCGAAGGCCGCTCCAAAAGTGGGCTGGGAAGCTGCATCAGCTTTATTCACTCCTGAGGTGGGCTCAAAAAGAACAAACTATTTCTACCGTATTTTACGTTAATTTCTTTCAGAAGCGAATGAGTTATTCAAAAAATTAAATGGAGAGGAGCTGTTCAGGGCAGCAAAGCGCTCAGCAGAGGCATTTGAGGGGCTTTCCAGCTTGTGAGATTTGCTGAAGGCTTCCAGCTTCTGGGGGCTGGCATTGAGGGGAGCTGTCACGCGGCGCTTTCAATTTCACTGGGAGTGAAGCTTTGAGCCTGTTGGTTTGTTGCCAATCGGTTTAAACTGAACCCAGCACGGCTTGAAAATCTTGCAAAAAGGGAGGGTGCGAATGCCAGTGCAAAACACACCCTGGGTTCATTCTCCTGGCTGGGATGGTTTTTGGCTGCTTTCAGGATTTTGGATTCCCTTGCTCCTGCTGGCCCTTCCGCAGCATTTTGCCAAGCCCTTTTTAATTGGGGTGACGCTCTGTTTTTGGATTGCCCACCGCTTTTCCAGCCTTTACCTCGGTTTCTGTGTGGGCGAATACCAGCGGGTGCTTCAGGCCCGGCGTGGCTATTTTATCTATGCCCCGCTTGGAATTTTGCTGGCTTTGGGGGCCTATCTCTTGGCCCCCGAAGCGCTGATTCCCCTGAGCGTTTTTCAACGCTTTCTGTTGCTGGGGCTTGCCGATTATTTCTTTTCGCTCTACCATTTCGCTGTGCAGCATTACGGGGTTTTGGCGGTTTACCGGGGCCGCTTGCCCCATGGCCAAAAAAATCAGGGGCTTTTGCGCATGGATTGGTGGCTGTGCATGGGGGTTTCAGGGCTTTTAAGCTTCTGCCTTGATTTTTTTCAGGGCGAACTGGCCACGGTGATGCCTTTTCTGCCCGGTTTAAAATTCAGCCTGCCTGCGGCCTATTTGCTGGGAATCAAGCTCGGTTTCAGCCTCTTACTCTGCCTGGTCTGGGCAGGAGTACTCAAACGGTATCGGCGTGAAAACCAGGGGCTGCCGCGCATGCTCTATGTTTCTTCGCTCTGCTTTATGACACTGGTTTCGCTCTATTTGGGGCCTTTGCTGTATTTCGCTGTGGCCCAAATTCAACATTGGAGCGTGTCTCTGGGCCTGACGCGCTATATGGCGGCCCAGTCTCAGCAGGTGCCTGCGGGGGCCTGGTACCGGGTCTGGAACCGGGTTAACCACTGGGCATGGGGGCCGCTGCTGGTATGGGTGGGTCTTTCGCTGCTGCTGACCCCGTTTTTGGAAGCCGATCTCTATCTGCTTCACAATTTTGATCCAAATGTACTCACGGTTCCGTATTTTTTACAGGCCTTTCAAGATTCGGTCTGGCTCTTGATCTTTGGGGCCTTGGCCTTTTACAGTTCCTTGCTTCACTACCTCTTCGATCGGGGCGTTTTCAGGTTTTCAGACCCCCTGACCCGAGAATCGGCCCTGGCCTTGCTGGCACCTGTACAAAAACAGCGACTTGAGGTTTAGCTCAGATTGGCCTTGAGTTTTTCCTGCTGCAAAACCTTTTCTCCGCCAAGATCCTGAATCCGCTTCAAGACCTCGGCATAGGAAAAGGGTTTGGATTTCTGGTTGCGGTCAAATTCAAACAGCTTCTGATCCAATTCCTTCACCTTTTGGGCATCGTGCAGGTAAAGGCTCATCTCTTCATTGAAGAGAATATTCTGGCGGCTGCCATCGGGCAGCACCTTGCGAAAGGGAGAATTGAGCGAACGGGGAATCAAATTGGCGGAACCGATCACGGCGGTTTCGCCATCGACAGAGAGGGCCTTGGTATGTGCCATGTGGCTGTATTTCCCCGGCGTGCCGGTATACAGCCAGGCCTGAACCTTGCCCTTGCCTGTTTTTTGAGCGGTCTCCATCAATTGGCGGATCATATCCGCGTTGATGATATTGTAAAGATCCTCATCGCTTTTGTCGGGCACGGTGATCTTGACAGTAACGCCACGGGAGACTGCATTCTTTAAGGCCTGAAGCACGGCTGGGTGGTAGAAATAGGCGTGCTCGATATTGATCTCTTTTTTGGCGTGGCCAATCGCATCGAGCAGGGCGGCTTCAATTTGGTTGCTGCTGTCATCGGTGGTGACAATGCCTGAAGAGACCAAATTTTGCTGGGTGCTATGGGCATGCTGCCGCGCAGCTTTTTCAAGCTCGCTTTTGCTTTTCAAGCGCAGCTCGGCGGGCTTGCCCGTAAAATCCTGCCAATTGGCGGCGTATTGGGCCCGCATTTCGCCCACTGCCGGGCCCGTCACCTTGAGCATGATATCGTGGTAGCTGTCGGGCTTGAGAAAATGATCCCCCAGGTTGATGCCCCCGGTATAGCCGGTTTTGCCATCAATCAAGAGCAGTTTGCGGTGATCGGCCTTGGCCACGCCGTCGGTCAGCGCCCCCAATTTCAGGTGGGTTTGCATCCGCTTGAGATAATCGGCTTTGGCGGCATCAGAAATGGGCAGAGTTTGAATTTCCTGGCTGAGCTGGGCCTGGGTTTCTGCAAAGATTTTTTTCACACTTTCAAAGCCCGTTTGTGTCAGCCGGTGATTGACCAGGATATGCACGGGCAGCCCTTGGGTGGCCAGGGGATCATAGACCAGACGGGATTTGCCCGGTTTCAGCCCTGCCGCTTTGAGCAGCAGTTGGCGCGCCAGATCGCGGGTACTGGGTTCGTCGTAATAGAGAAAAGATTCAATTTCAATGCTCTCTTGGGCACCTGCAATCGCAGACTTCATTTCCTCATGGTAATTTGGCCCATCAATCAAGGGCTCGACGGTATTCTGGCTGAGCTGGGGGCGAAAGGTCTGGGTGGGAGAATGGGTTTTGACCTCAAGGCTCAAACCCGATTGGGTATCCAGGCTGACCTCAATTTTTTCAGCTTCGATTTGGTAGGTTTTGCCTTCTATGACGGTATTCTTGAGCTGCCAATGGTTTTGGGCCTGGGCATTGACTTTGCCCGCTGCTGAAATGCTGATCGTCGAATCCAGATCGGCTTCCAGGCCCGTTTGGCTGACCCGTTTGCTGAGGGTTTCGCCGCCCATTTTGATCTTTTGCGCCTCTTGGGCGTCGATATCCAGAAGTATTTTGCCTTTGAGATTCATTTCATGGTGCTTGTCTTTGTAGCTGCGGGCTTCGAGCTTCAGTTTGAGCGCATCGGGTGTGCTCTGCGCAGGGCCTCTGGCCGCCTGGGGATCGGTGCTGCCTGTGAGTTCAAGCTTGTCAAAGCGCAGATGCAAATGGCCTTTGGGATCAATCGAGAAGCGCCCGATGGCATTTTGTATTTCTTTAAAACGCAGGGCATGGTCGGCATCCAGGGGAAACTTCAATTTCTTAATCGCAGGGGTGAGATAGAGCTTGTCCCCATCGCGCCGGGTCTCCAGCTCGATCTCCAGGGCGTCTAATTTTTGGTTCAAATGGCTGTTCAGTGCTTGTTTGATGCCGTCGCGCAGGCGGCTCAGAATTGAGGAATTGGGAAACCAATTCTCATCGACATCCAAATAGAGCTGGCCCGCTGGGGTGGCCTTGAGTCGAATTTCAAAATTATCCCAGAGCAGGCCTTTCAGGGTTTTGGCTTTCATGCCAATCACATAGGCCCGATCATCGGGGTCAAAGGACAGGCTTTTCATTTGGGCCGAGGAGACAGATTTCTTGAGGGCATCAAAATTCTGATTGAGCAGATCGCCATTCAGGATGATTTCTCCACTCAATTGCCCGTGAATATCTTCTTTGCCCGTTTTTAATACGCCATTGCTGTCGGTGAGTTCCAATTCCAAATCTGCTTGGGCATTGAGTTGGGCAAAATCGACCTGGGGCTGGGCTTTGCCGCTATTGGCTGCTTGGGGAAAACGTCTTTCAGTGAGGTCCAGGCTGGGCTCGGCTTCACAGATCAGTTTTTCGGGTTCGGGCCGACAGATATTTTCAGGCTGATTCGCAAAGGGAAAGGGCAAGGGTGAGGATTGCTCGATAGGATTGACCATGACTGAACTCCTGGCTTTTGGAACATATTTCAAGCTTATCTTATGAATTTTGAGCACACTTGTGTGATTAAATAAAAATTTAAAGCTTAATCCATTTTTCTGAAAGCGAACGGGTGCATCTTTGCCTGCGCTTAGAAGACTGACCTCAGCCAGAACTGGGGTATGTTATCATACCGCTAAATTCAACTCTGGTTCCCCAACCAGACTCCCAAGAGGTAAAAATGAGCCAGGAACAGCAATCGTTCACCTATCCTGAGGCCAAACGCGAAGAAATTGTCGAAGATTACCATGGCACGTCCGTCGCCGACCCCTACCGCTGGTTAGAAAACCCTGCCACGCCCGAATCACGGGCCTGGACCGATGAGCAAAACCAGTTGACGCGGGCCTTTGTGGATTCCCCTGTACGCGGTCAGATTCTTTCCCGCTTGAAAGAAGTCTGCGATTATGATCGCTGGTCGGCACCTGAAAAAGCGGGTGATCACTATTTTTTCTGGAAACACGAAGGGCTGAAAAACCAGCCGGTGCTGTATACCACCACCCGCTTTACCTCAGAACCCAAGGTTTTGCTCAACCCCAATGCCTTCAGCAAAGAAGGCACCGTTTCAGTCATGAGCACCACCCCCAGCTGGGATGGCAATCAACTGGCGTATAGTCTGTCTCACCGGGGCTCAGACTGGCAGGAAATTCGCATCCGGGATGTGAAAACCGGCCAAGATTCGCATGAAGTGCTGATGCATACCAAGTTTGCAGGCATCGCCTGGAACCACGAAAATACGGGTTTTTATTATAACCGCTACCCCGATCCCGGCACGGTTCAGGACGCCGATTTGAGCTATTACAATGCCGTCTATTGGCATGAGCTGGGCACGGTTCAGGATGACGATATCTTGGTCTATGAACGCCCCGATGACAAAGACCTGGATTTTTGGCCGACGATGACAGAAGATGGCCAATATCTTTTGCTCACCGTCTTTTTGGGGACTGACCGCCGCAACCGGATTTATTACCGCCCCGAAAATTCCCGCGCAGGCTTTATTCGGCTGCTCGATCAGGCCGATGCCCATTACCAGTTTGTGGGCAATGAGGGCGATACCTTTTATTTCTTTACCGATCACCAGGCCCCCCATGGCCGTTTGGTGGGCATTCAGCTCAAAAAGCCCGACCCCGAGCACTGGCTGGAGATTATTCCCGAACATGAAGATATTCTGGTCAATGTGACCCTTGCAGGCAACCGTTTTGTGGCGGTTTATCAGCATCACGCGCATCACAAGCTGCGTATTTATGATCTTGAGGGCACCTACCAGGACGATATCCCCCTGCCCACGCTGGGGGCCGTGAGTGAATTGAATGGCCGCCGTTACCAGAATGAGCTGTTCTTTGGCTTTACCTCGTTTCTCTTCCCCACCCGCACCTACAGTTACCAAATGCAGGCCCATGATTTGATTGACCTGCATGAGCATATCCAGGTGGCGGGTTTTCAGGCCGAAGACTATGTGGTGCATCAGGAATTTGCGACCAGCCCCGATGGCACTCGGGTGCCGATGTTTTTGGTGCATCGCAAAGACTTTACCCCCACGGGTGAGACCCCGGTTTTGATGTATGGCTATGGCGGTTTTCGCCAATCTCTCACCCCCCAGTTTACGGCCACCCTGCTGCCCTGGTTGGAACAGGGCGGCATTTATTGCCAGGTCAATACGCGTGGTGGCTTTGAATATGGGGTGGAATGGTATAAGGCCGGAACCCTTGAGCGCAAACAGAATGTCTTTGACGATTTTATCTCGGCGGGCGAGTGGCTGATTGCCAATAACTATACCTCGCCCCAAAAATTGGCAATTCGCGGCGGCAGCAATGGCGGTCTGCTGGTTGGGGCCTGCATGCTGCAACGCCCAGACCTCTTTGGCGCAGTGGTTTGTCAGGTGCCTGTTTTGGATATGCTGCGCTACCACCGCTTTACCATTGGCCGCTATTGGGTGACCGATTATGGCAATGCCGAAGCCCGTGTGGAAGATTTTAATTTTCTCTATGCCTATTCGCCCCTGCACAATGTGAAAGGGGGTGTGATTTACCCACCCGTGCTGATCACCAGTGCCGATCACGATGATCGGGTGGTGCCTTCGCATGCCAAGAAATTTGCTGCGACGTTGCAACATGCTTCGCATGGCCACAATCTGGTGCTCTTAAGAGTGGATACCGATGCTGGCCATGGGCGGGGCAAACCCCTGAGCAAAACGCTTGAAGAAATGTCAGATATCTATGCGTTTCTGTTTAAAATTACAGGCTTGAGTTATTCCAGCCAGGGCTAAACGCTCAGCCTATTGAGTTCGAAAACGACGCGAAGCTTGATTTAATTCAGCTTCGCGTTTTCGTTTGCCCAGATATTGAAATATAACGAAATTATGACAATTTAACAAGAATTAAGTTTGAGAGCTGTTTTTGTAACAATGTCTTTATTTTGTTAAATATATGGGGATCTTGATTGTTATTCAACGAAATTGTAAACTAATTAAATAGTTTTGATCGCTATTCTTTGCACCAGTCAGAAATGGCTTTGAAGGGGCTTGGATAGTTGTTTTTTGGGTGGGGTTTTCTTGTTGTTTGCCAGAATTAGGTTGCATAGGCTTGGTGGTGCGGAAACTGTTGACCGTAGGTTTTACGGATACCGACAGCAAAGCATGGCGAACATATGTGAACTTTGGATATAGATCTTGACTGTCGTCTCTCCGGTCGAAACAGAGCGCCTAACCCACCGTGTTATTTATGCGGAACTTGGTAAACCCGTAGCGCTCCCTTTGGGAAAGTTTATCGCAAGGTAAGCCGATAGTGCTGCGGGCAGGGGAAGGTAGAAAAAGCGAAGGCTGGTTTGTAATGAGCCAGATAGGGATTGAAACATGATCCCGCACG
>PFGG01000014.1 GCA_002783405.1 bacterium (Candidatus Blackallbacteria) CG13_big_fil_rev_8_21_14_2_50_49_14
AAATGGCAAATACCAATTTTCAGGCAGCCTTTGAAACCCTGAATACCACCCTGCGTTCAATTGCCGAACAGACCAAAGATTTGCCCGATGTGCAAAGCGCTTTAAAAGCCACTGATGGTTCGATTTCCCGTGCTTTTTCAAATATTGAGTCGGTTCAGAATTTTTCAGTATCGGCCCAGGATATCGGCAGCAAGCTCAACCGCATTGCCGATAATAAACAGGCCCAGGCCACAGGGCGGGCCATGCCCTATGGCGGCATTGGCAGTGGCATTGGCGCCGTAGCTGGTGCCGCAATTGGTTTCTTTGCCGGAGGTAAAAATATCAAATCCGCAGCCATTGGTGCGGGTGTGGGCATGGCCGCCTCTTTTGGCGTGGGAGCCTTGATTGGCCACAGCATTGATAAAAAATACCTGGGTGAAGCAGAAGGCTTGCGTCAGCTTTCCAATGAGGTCAAGAGCTATAACCCCGAAGCTGAAAAAGGCAAATTGATGAGTGAAACGCAAAAAACCTATGGGGTTTTACTTGAGGCCCGTGAACACCATGACCTGGACAATGCACGGGTCAGTACCAATGAGTTGAATGCTGTTCAGGGCCGGGTCAAACCGGTTGAAGCACAATCGGCTCGCATTCTCAATGCCTATCAGATGAAAGAATAAGATTTGATTGAATTCCAGAAAGCCGGATAAATTCCGGCTTTGCTGGTTTTTTGTGAGCCAGCACTCTGGCCCGTTCGCTAAAACTTTGCTTTAATGAATGCACGGCCTATCTACCCAAACGATGAACGAGGAGAGCCTCTCATGGCGCCAACCCCTAATCTCAAGCCTATTGCAGCACTGACTCTGACCTTGCTGGCAACTGCCTGTACCCCTTTTAAGCCTTCTGGAGATTTCAGCGATATCCGTGGACGGATTGTGTCTCAATACTACAATGCCCCTTTGGCCAATGCGACAGTTTCGATTCCCGGCTTATCGACTTCAGTAAAAACCAATGACAAGGGTGAGTTTTATCTCAATGGTTTGCCCACCACCTGGATGGATGCCGAAATTACCCATCCTTCACATTTGCCTTTGAAGCGTCAGATCCATGTGGAGCCCTATGGTACAAAATATCTTGAGATCTGGATGGATACGGTCGGTTCCAAACCCCAAGAAGTGCTTTTTGAACGTGAGTTTGACATCTGGAAAACCGATCTCTATGGTCAGAATCAAGTCAATCTGACCGGTTCACAAAACCGCAGACTTTACCGTACTTACCCGGTTTGGGCGCCTAAAAAAGATAAAATTGGCTATATCGCCTTTGATTCTTCAACCCGTCTGACGGTTCAGGACGGCGTATGGACCATGCGCGCGGATGGTGCCATGCCCCGTCAAATGACTTCAGTCAATGAATCGGGTCGTGTGTATAATCTGGATTGGACGGCAGACGGCAATCAATTCGCCTTTATGCTCCAGGATCGCATTTATGTTTACAATCAACAGTTGGGAACCCTGCGGGGATTGAATAATTTAATGGCAAGGGCTGCTACGTTTGGCACCTTTAACATGACGCCTTCCTGGACGCCAGATGGCAAACAGTTGGTTTTTTCAAACCATACTTCCAGTATTTCGGCTAATTTTCGTTTTGATCCCAATCAGCGTCAGGTCTTTATTATGGACAGCCAGGGCGGAAATCAGCGTCCTTTAACCCGTGATGGGGACAATTATGGGGCTGTGGTTTCTCACGATGGTCGCAAAATTGCATATATCTCTACCGTGAGTGGTCAACCTGAAATTTGGATCATGGACATCGACGGAACCAATCCCCGTCAGATATCGTATCTGCGTTCGCAACGCCTTGAGGCCTTGCATTGGAGCCAGGATGATCAACGGATTCTTTTCAATTCAGATTATATGCAGCACTATAAATCCCGTCAGCCCCAAGAGCTTTGGGTGATTGAAACGGATGGGCGGAATTTGCATATGATCAGCAATGATGCCTTGCATGGGGACAACTGACCCCAGTCTCTTGCATAAAATATTGTAAAAGCCCCAAACTGAACGTATTGGGGCTTTTACAATAGGCAGTATTTGGAGCAAAGTCTTCCTCCTAAGTCTTTGCTGTTTGCGCAAGAATGCTTAGGGCGTATTTTCAAATGCTTTTTGAAATTTTTCCTGCATCAGATGGGGGTCTTCTACCACGATATGGGTATGGGCCAAGGTGGCCATGAAGCCGTGTTCATTGCGGTAGCGGGGAACAATATGCATATGCAGGTGGGCAATGCTGCCGCCACCAATTTCACCCAGATTATAGCCCAGGTTAAAACCGCCGGCAGGATAAATCTGGCGAATAATTTTCAGACATTTTTTTTGCAGATGATGCAAATGCAAAGCTTCTTGATCGGTCAGCTCATCAGGCCATTCTACATGGCGTAAAGGCACAATCATCAGGTGACCGGGGTTATAGGGGTAGAGATTGAGTGAGATTAAAAAATCTTGGTCACGGTAAACTTCGAGATTTGCAACCTCTGGGTTGCGATCTCTGACCGCACAAAGGATACAAGGCACATCTGGGCGTTTGCCGCGCACATAATCCAGTTTATTCGAGGCGAAAAGATGGTTGCGTTCGATCATGGGCTCATTTTAGCACAGCCTTGTTTTTCAAAAAAGCAGACCCTGAGATTGCATAAAAAGAGATCGCTTTTGGGTATATACAAAACAGTGCGTGTTTTTCTCATGGTTTTTTGACTCAAATTTTTGATTTTGTACTAAAGAACTGTTAAGTGTTTGTTTAGTCTGGTACAAAACAAGCTGTTTGAACCGATATACGACGTGGGAAAAACTATATTGATGCCACTTTCTGATGGAAAGAACTGAACGGAGGATTTTCTAGAAAATGAGTTTTATGTCCTTTGATTATGCAATGCGTGCCTCGGATGCTGCCCTTCAGATGCAGCAAGGAATGTCCCAGAATATCCGTGACTCAAATTCAAAGGTGGCGGATGTAGGCAAACGCAATGCCACCAGTAAAGATCAGCTCGTTCGTCAGAAGATTCAGGCTGAATATGATATGAGCAGTGCCAATATCAAAGCCTGGAAAGCCGGTAAGCTGCACCAACTGGCTGAGGAACGCCAGAAATTTGCCTCAGCGGCAGCCGCTTTGGTGGGCATTGGCCATTTGGCCGGTGGCATGATTGATGGCATCAAAGATTTGAGCGAGCATTTCAAGAATGATGGCGCCAAGGTGCCCCAGGCTCCTGAGTCTGAACAGATGACTGTGGGCGCAGATGCCGTTGCCAATGGGCAGGTGAGCGCCTTTAAAATTGCCTCTGGAGATGGCCCCAGCGAACAGGGAGCTGTGGTTGCTTTCGATGCGAAAAAAGGCAATTTCAGTGCCTTCAGAATGAATACCACCACAGGCGCTGTAGACAAGTTTCAGAATATGAACATGTCTGAAATGGCGACTTTGATTCGCGACCGCACCAAGGATTCTGCAGACCCCAAGGATAAGGCTTTGGCTGGCATGATTCAGGATGGCCCCCCTGTCATGTTTAAACCCGAGTTTCTCGAGAAGAAAGAAGACGGGCACTATGAATTGGGTGGAGAATTGCAGGCTGCTTTGTTTGGTGCAACCGAAAAGACGGGGCATCCAGAATATGGTCAGGGCTTCTTTGCCAAAGACAATGGCGAAGCTGCGATTGGGGGAGTCTTAGAGCGGGGAGCCGCTATTTCACCTGGTTATCAGGCTACTTCCCGTTCTGTTATGGAAGTTTTGGGCACGGAAAAAGTTCAAGGTGCTTTGGGCATTAATTCTGAAACCGTTGGAAAAACCCAGGCAGGCATGGAAAAGTCTGGCTTGTTGACCGGTGGTTTTATGAGTGGTGCCGGAGCCGTGTTTTCAAAAGCGATTTTCAAACCACTCAGCACCTCTTTGGGGCCCTTCATGGCCATGGCCAAGGTCGCCAAAGAGTATGAAGAAGAAGCCAAGGCCAAAAAAGTAGAATATGAATCGGCCAAACAACAGGCCGCCGCAGCGATGAAGCGTCTCAAGCAGATCGAAGCAGAACTTGCTGCCGGCTATTAAGTTTTTAGAGTCATTGGATTACCAATCAGAGGGAAGGATTGAGACCTTATGAATATCCGTATGTATACCGCTGCCCGGGAGGCTACGACCAAAGCCCGGAACGTGGCCAGCGCAATTCAGCAGGCCCAGCGTCAGGTCAATGACGACAACAAAGATATTTCTGCCAAGATTGATAAAAATCAGCAGTCTCGTGATAAGAAAAAAGCTGAGCAGGAATTGAAGTCTGCTGCCATTCAAAAATCTTTGGCTCAAAAACAGCTGAACCTGACACAATTACAAGCCGCTGTTTCTACAATCGTGGCTGTGGCCAATATTGTAGGCGCGGCCGTGAATATGGTGCAAAAAATCAACGGAACCCAAAAGCCAGAACCTAAAGATGGCGAAGGCGGCAAGCCTGAAAAGGGTGGCAAACCTGAAAAGGGTGGCAAACCTGAAAAGGGTGGCAAACCTGAAAAGGGTGGCAAACCTGAAAAGGGTGGCAAGCCTGAAAAGGGTGGCAAGCCTGAAAAGGGCGGCAAGCCTGAAAAGGGCGGCAAGCCTGAAAAAACGGGTACCAACGCGGGCAATGATAAAAATGTTGGTAATTCCGATAATACCAACAAAGGCAATACAAAGGTTGAAGACCCCAAAACGGATCCCAAAACGGACCCCAAAACTACGACAAATGTGGGCAATGTAGGCTCTACGACTCCTGGAACAGAAGGCAAGCCTGCTGACCTGAAAGATCTAAAAGGCCTTGAAAAAGGGGCTGGTTTCAAGAATGAGTTTGGCGGTGGCCAAGAAGGAAAATCAGCAAACGTTGAAAAATTACAAGGCACCCTGAATCAAGTTGGCGCCAAAGATGGCGATGGCAAAGCTTTGGCTGTCGATGGCAAATTCGGAGATAAAACTGAAGCGGCTGTTAAAGATTTCCAACAAAAAAATGGTTTGATTGATGACAAAGGCAAAGCCTTGGTTGAAGGTGTTCAAGCTGGGAAACTCGATGATGTAACTCTGGGTAAGCTGGAAGAAGCTGCCGGAACCAAGAGTACCAAAGGTAGCGAAGAAACCGGTAAAAAGGGTGGTACCGAAGAAACCGGTAAAAAGGGCAGTACCGAAGAAACGGGTAAAAAAGACGGTACTGAAGAAACCGGTAAAAAGGGCGGTACCGAAGAAACGGGTAAAAAAGACGGTACTGAAGAAACCGGTAAAAAGGGTGGTACCGAAGAAACAGGCAAAAAAGAGGGCAATCCTGAAGTTGCTAAGCCTGAGGGTGAGAAAAAAGGTGGCATTCTTGGCAAGCTGAAAGAATATTTTGGTGTGGGCTTGAATGACGATCAAAAATCCGCTCGTGCAGATAAAAAGGCGCAGATGGCCGAATTGCGCAAAATGATAGAAGCACTGATGGAAGCTTTGGGCTTCCAAAAAGCGACAGGTGGCATGTTGGCCAAGATTGGTGGACAGCTCAAATCTTTGGGCGAGCTGGTGACCACAGGTGAATACAATATGCGCGATGAAAATGGCAAAGTCATGAAAGACGAGAATGGCAAAGTCATGCGCGGAGAAGCCAATGGGATTGGTAAAGCCATTCAGAAGAGTGTTGGTGAACCCTTGGCTAAGGCCGGTAAATTAGCCACCCAGGCTGTTGCTGGGGCGGTTGGAACGGTGGTAACAGGGGCTGCCCTTGTGGCAACTAGCGCGGTGGCTGCTGCTGGCACTGCTATTGGTGGTGGGATTTTGGCTGCTTCAGAAAAAGGAGCTAATGCCTTGGGGGCTGATGGTAAAGAGACCGCCGGAGACGCTACAAGCTCTTCCTTTAATCAAATTGGGAGTGCTTTTAAAGGTTTTGTCGGGGGAGGAGATAAGACCTCTGGGGATTCTTCTCAAGGAACTCCATCAGGCGGAAACCCTGAGGCTTTGAACAAAGCCGTGGCAGATTTGCCCCAAGGAGGGAATTTTACTGAGGCCGATGCTCAAAAATTCCAGCAGGCAGCTCAGAAATCGTTTGAAGGCGCGACGATTACCGGCCAAAATGGAGAAACACGTCAACTGAGTAGTCAAGAGATTGGACAGCGAGCCAATTCGATTTTAGCGGGTTCAGCTCTTAAAAGCCTTGATGGAGCACAGGTCTCGGCGAATGAAGATGGCTCTTTGAAAGTTACAGTTGGCGATAAGTCTTTGAATCTCAGCCAGGATTTGGTCAATGAACTGGCAAAAGGTGGAGCCGCCACGCAAAATGCCTTGGCTACGGTTCAAAATGCTTTGGGCAATGTTGCCTCCACTACAGGTACAACACCTGCTCCTACCGCCAGTTTGGGCTTAGAGGGCGGGCAAGCTGTTTTGAGCCAGGGAGACAAGAAGCAGAATGTTTCTTTGGGCAGTGGCGGATTGATTCCTGTTTCTGATCCGAAAACTGTGACAGGTGGTCAAGCAGTTGAATCCGGAAATGATACGGGCAAACAGATTGCTGCTCTTAAAGCGGCTGGCCTGGATGTCAAACAAGAAGGTGGAAAAATTACCCTCGGTGGCAAGGAGATTTCTTCTGCCCAGGTGGGTGCTCTTGCCGGCTTGGCGGCTCAAGGGGTTGACCTGAGCAAAGCAAACCTGTCGGTAGGTGACAATGGCTCACTTTCAGCTGATCTGAAAGCTTTGACGCTGAATGTGGGCGCTGATGGCGGATTGACGGCGAAAATAGGCGACAAATCAGGAGCTGTTACAGCCAATCAAATTGGTGCGCTTGCCAAGCTTCAAGGGGAAGGGGCCAGCCTGAATGGTCTTTCTATTGGTGAAAATGGCGCACTGAATTTGAATCTGGGCCAAGGCAAAACGGCTTCATTGGATAAAGATGGCAATGCGACCATTGGCGGTGAGAAAGTTAATGGCGCGCAGATTGGCGCAGTTCAAAAACTTGCGGCTTCAGGTGTTGATATCTCCAGCGTGAAGGGCGCCACATTGAGTGTGGGGGGAATAAGCGCTTCGATTGATGAAAAGGGCAAGGTTTCTGTTGGCGGCGCTGAGGCTCAGAGTGTTGAAAAAGCTGCAGGTCAATTGAGTGCTTTGGGTTCTGTCAAATCGACAGACGGTGCGAAAGCAAATGATGCCCAACTGAAGGTCTTGGGCGCCTTGGGCGATGCCGGTAAAGAGGCGACCATTGGCAAAGATGGTTCGATTACCCTCAAAAATGGTGCCAAATTAGGCGCTGAGGCTGTCAATGCTTTGGCGGGTGGTATTGATGCCAATGGCAAGGGCTTGGGAACTGCCAAGGCTGTCTTGGGACTGGTGGCCAATCAAGGCGTCAGTATCGACAAGCTTGACCTGGGTACGCTTAAAAATGCAGGTGAATCTGGCAGCAATATCAGCCTGGTCACCAATAACCCGGATGGAACCAGCAATTCAATCAATCTGGACGCTGCATCTGTTAAGGCCTTGGGTGAAGGCGGCGCGCGTGGTGGGTCTGTTGCTGAGGCTGTTAAAGCAGCTTCTGTTCTTTCCTCTGCTTTCAAAGGCGCAACAGGAACCGATACCGGCAACCGTTCAGCCAATATTTCCTTTGATGCTTCTCAGGCTTCTGCAGGCAATAATGGTATCAACCTCTCCTTTGCCGGGCAAAATGTTGATAACGCAGCCGTCAAAGGGCTGGCCAATGGCGGCCAGGGAGCTTTTGCCGCTGTGGCAGGTTTGGCCAGTGCGCTCAGTTCTGGCGAAAACCCCGTACTCAAGGGAGATCAGGCGAAAAACTTTACTGCACTTGCGCTGGTAACGGCAGCGGGTCTTGAAAATGCCAAGGTGAACAGCGATGGGGGTATTTCAGGAACCGTTGGCGGACAAGATGTAACGCTTGATGCTGATGCGGTCAAGAATCTTACCAATACGGCTGCCCTGGGCTTTCTCAAAGGCGTTGGCGCGGCTGGACAAGTGGGTGCCAGTACGCTGGGTACGCTGGGCAATATTGCCGCAAATATTTTGACTTTGGGGCAGGCCGATCTCACGTCAGGGGGCGCTCAAGGTTCTGTTGATGACCGTTCTGTTTTCAATACGGTCAGAGACAATGCCAATACCCCTGCCAATCAGATTTTGGCAAATCTTAGCAATGTTAAAGGTCAACAGGAATCAGGCCGGAATGTTGCGGGTACCCATGTCGGCGTGAATGGCATCAGCAATCAAGGGGGCAATGGTACGCCTGCGCCCACGGTTGCAAACAGTCTTGCCAGTTTGGGCACCGGTGGTGTGAATTTTGCTGCGACCTCAGATAATGGCAAACCCAAGAGTGTTTTGGGTGGATTGTTCGGGGGAGTTAGCGGTACGGCCAAAGATCTGGCTGGTAGCGTCTCCGGTGGTGTCAACCCCTTGGTTGGGCTCTTTACTGGGGATAACCGCAATGCTTCAGATGCCAAAAATGTCCCCAATTCTTTGGCTGAACGTGCGACGGACGCGATCGTCAAAGATATTAAGGGCAATAAAGGCTTGCAAGAAGCCTTGGCCAGTGGTGATAAAACCAAAGCGGTTTCTGCTTTGGTGGGATTAGGGATCAGCACTGAAGACGCGAATAAAATCGTAACTTCCTCACAAAGTGGAGATGGCGATACGCCTACTTTGTCTCTGAATAGCCGTGCTTTAAACAAAGCGGTTTCTGCTCAGGTTTCAGTGACTTCCAGCGTCGGGCCTCAAGGCACGACATTTGCTGCACAGCGGACCGATGCCAAAGGCGTTACCAGTAGCAATCTGTCTAATGGAAATGCCATAGGCAATGTAACCGTGGGGGGTAACAATGGCTCTGGCAATCTGCAAGCTTCGGGTGCTGGTCAAGGCATTGCCAGTGGCGGTGATAATAATCGCCGCGAAGCCGTGGCTGATGCTCTGAACAGTGTCTTACGTAACTCCGAAACCAGTCGTGGTTCCTCGAAAATTGGACCCCGTGTCAGCTCTGGCGATATTCAGTTAGATGGCAGTGGCAATATTGCCAGTATTAAGGTCGGGGGAAAATCGTTGACCCTGGATCAATTCGCACAGCAATATGGTCAGGGTCGTAGTTTATCGCAGGCTCAGGTCACCGATCTTGCCAAGAGTTTGAAAGGTGCAGGTAACCAGGCGATTCAGCAGGCCAACGCCGAGTTTGCTGGTGGTGGTAAAGACAATAAAATTGGCAAAGCTGCCCAGCAGGCGCTTGCAAGTTTTGCTGCTGCTGGAGTAGATACCAAGAACGCCCAGGTCTCTTATGGGGCTGATGGCAATGCGACGATTACTTTGGCTGACGGCAAGTCCATTGGCGTGAACCAAAACGGTGAGCTCTTTGGGGTCAATACCGGCTCAAATGGTCAAGCCACGGGCATCAATCCCAATCAACAACTGACCAATACCTCCGGAGGAAAATCAGGAATTGTCACTGGAAAACAGAGTGATTTACTGTCCTTCTTTGGCGGTGATCAGGCCAAATTGGATAAATTCTCTGCCAATCAGGACAAAGCCAATGAATTGAAAGGTCAGTTAGACAGTGCCTTTAACCAGAGCCTTTTCAGTGGCAGAAAAGGTGGCGATGCCTTTGGTGCCGCACTGTTTGGAATTCTCACGCTGGGCTTGGGCGAAGCGGCTTTGCGTTTAGGAGCCAATCAAAAAGCTTCGAATGTCAGTTTCAGTTACGATGAGCAGGGCAATATCAGTGGCGCTCAGGTTGATTTTGATAAAGGCAGCAAGCTGAGTTTGGGCTATAACGCCCAAACGGGTCAATACAATGTACAGAGTTACCAGGCTGGCGGTGCAGATAACAGTCGCGGCTTGGTTAATTTCCTGAACAACCAGCGCGATGCGAAAATTCAATCTACCTTGGGCAATCTGCCGGGTGTCACCATTCGCAGTATTGAAAACAAGGACAATCCCAATTTGCCCCTGTCGGATCCCCGCCAGGGCAGTCCCCGACCTGATAAAAATGCCTATAACGATGGCTTTGCTCAAGAGTCGAATGTCAATCTGACGGTGGATGGCCAAGACTTCAGAATTCAGGTGGATTACGATCGCAATGGCGGTACGTTTGTCAATCTGGATGGTTTGAATGATAGCCAGAAGGCAGCATTAACAGGCGCGGTTCTTAAGGGCGCTTCTCAAACCTTGAATGGAGATGCTGAATTCAACGCCGCTCTGGCCAAGGGCGATACCAATGCAGCAGCAGCACGGATAAACCAGGTGCTTCAGGCTCAAGGTTTACAGAGTGCTGATGGCAAAGGAGTGGCGGTCAAGCCTGAAGATTTTGCCGATCAAGGGGGTCAACTCAAGGTTGCCTTGGAATTAGCGGATCCCAGAATTGCCAGTGTAACCAAAGCGCTGACTTCAGACAATGACCTGCAAGCCATGGTCAAAAATGGAGATGCCAAAGGAGCCCAGGCAAAGGTCAATCAAATTTTGCAGGCCCAGGGTTTGCAGAATGACAAAGGTGAGGGTTTCCAACTGGATGCCAATAAACTGATTGCGGGGGCAGATACTGCCGCCAATAGCCCTTTGAGTGATACACAAGTCTCTGCTCTGTTGAAGACTGAGCGTCAAACAGCTATAAACGAAGCTGTTTATGCGAACGTTGACACAGAAACTGCACTCAACACGGTGCGTGAGAGTCTGGGTGGCAAGCAGGCACAGATCACTGAAGGCCAGCAGCTTCAGGCCGAACAGGACGTGATTAACTCTTTCAAAGACAGTGGTTATGAAAATGTTCGTTTTGCCACGGATAAGATTCAGAAACTGGCTGACAGCGATCAATTTAAGGCGCTCAACGAGGGAACCCTTAAAGTAGACGATGCCGTTAAACTCCGCCAAGAGCTGAATCTGGGCAGTGACGCGTCGCAAAAAGATATTGCCAGAGCACTCTTGCGCCGGGCGGAGCAGCAAAGTGGTTTGAATCAAGGGGTGTTCCGACTGGAAGATGTGGCTGGAAAAACAGGAGATCAGCTGAAAGAACAGTTTGGCTCTGTTTCGGTCACTGCAGGCTATGATGGCCGTTCAGCCCGAATTGAAGCCAATAATATTACAGCCCTGGGTACTAACGGCAACTTCCAAGAAAACCGTGTCAAAGAAGATAAAATTGCACAAAACTTGGATACGCTGCTTGCAGATCAGGATTTCCAGACCTTGGCAAATGCCAAGGAAGGGGACTCCATTGACCAGGCTGTGATGGAGCGTGCCAAGAAAAAGCTGAGTGATGCAGGTGTCACTGTCGCGCCCAATGCTTCTGCGGGAACGATTGCACAGGCCTTGCTTGATCATTCGATTAAGTCTGCTGGTGGCAGCCCGATCAACAGTGAAGGCAAGTCGGTACTTGATGTTGCTTCACTGTTGAATACAGCTTCTGGTCAACAGGGGCTGAAAGGCTCTGCGGGTGTCAAGGCGCTGGTTGAGAGATCAGGTTTGATTGGTGGCAATGGCACGACTGTCAAAAATATCACCATCAGCCAAGACTCCAATGGCCGCCGTTCGATCAGTACCGATGCAAGTGGCAATTTGCGTAAAAATATTGACAAGCGTTTCCCTGCAAACGAAGGGCCTTCTACGCTGAAAAATATCTTGAGTGGTGCGACCAAAGGTTTGGGTGAATCTTTGCCTGAACTGATGAAAGCACTTCAGGCGCTGAAAAAAGCCATGGAAGATCTTCAGGAAGCACAGTTGAAACTGGCGGCAGCCAAAAAGCAGCTCGCAGCTGCGATGAAATATGCCGCTGAAATGGGCGTTACAGCCAATACTGGCAGTGCCGGCGGTGCTGGAGACGGTGGTGAGGGTGCTGGTGGCGCGGGTGGTGTGGGCCAAATGGGAATGGCAGAAGGGGTGAAAGCCGCTGCTCCTCAGCAAAATGCCCAGAATCAGGCCGACGCCAAAGAGAAATCTTCTGGCAAAGATGCCAATGGCAATCCCACAACCCCCGGAAAAGTTGCTTCAGAGCTTCTTTCTCAGGTTGCGAGCGATGCCAATTTCGCCAATATCTCTGTTTTACTGGGCTTGCAGCCAGGTTTGCTGATAGCCCAGGCCCAACAGGCGGATATGATCGATAAATTGGGAGACGTCATTACACAGCTGCAAAGCCCCTTTGGCGACCCCATTCAGCAAATGCAGCAATTTCTGGATGAACTCAAACAGCGTTCAGGAATTGAAGCCACGCCTCCCAGCGATATGATTCCCTTGGGTGGTTAGAAACCTGTTTCAGGTGGGTATATAGATCAAAGTAGAGAAATATTGAGAAGCGAGGATAACCCCTATGGGTAACATAGGCTCAACAATGCAACCCAGCATGCTGGATCGTTACAATTCTGTAGCCGGTTTGAATACCACGCAGGGCGCGCAATATCGCGTTACGCCTGAAAATTATCGTCAGGTATTGGGTGATAATGCCGATGTGGTACTCAGTCCCAAAGACATGAAGGACATGTATGAGAAGGGGTATCTGGATGTTCAGCGGCAGTTTACGCAGCAGGAATCAAATGAAGGGATCTTGACGATTGCAACCAAGGCTGTAGCGGCTTTGATTGGCCCCTCCAAGAGTATTGGTGCGATTCAGATTGATCCCAAGTTTCTCGATATGATCAAAGATCCCAATGCCGATGTCGGTTTTGGGTATACCCGCCTGAAACAGGAAAGCCTCAAGGCTTTGCCCTATCCCAATGACCCGCCGAAGCCTGAGCGGCCGGCACGTCCCACTGAACCTTCTTTGCAGCAAACACATTTTGAGGTAAAAACCCCCACCCAGGTCACTGAACAGCACCGTGATCAGTTGGTCAAGTTCCGCAAGGAGCAGGAACAACGTCTTCAAACACCTGACAGTCGCTATATGGTGGAAATTAATTCCAGTCAAAATAATAAGAATGTAAAATGGGATCCCAGTTCGGTGCGTAGCACCGAAGAGTATTCACATACGATCAAAAAGTATGAAAATGAGGGGGCGCCTTCTCTTTGGAACGGTGAGTATGTCGCCGATGCGACCTGGCACGTTGCCTATTCAGAAGCTTTGCTTCAGGATCGTGATATGGCGGTTCGGCATCAGTTTGCCGAACGTGGTTCGATTGATATGAACACAGCCATCAAAGATTTAAAAGATGGCAAAACCGGTACGACAGCGGTTCAGCGTACCCAACAGATGTTGGATTTTATTAATAAGAAAAATGGCTCACACTTGACCCTGGAGGATGTAAAAAAACATCCTGCTCAAGTCAAAGATGGCATTGCAAAAGCCTTCGGCTTTGAAAATTTTGCATCAGTTCAAGCCATTACCAAGCATTCAGTTGATTTCCGTGCAATTGGCTATATCAGCACCGAAAATCCCAAGGTTGCCACAGAGTCTGTGGGGCAGATTCCAAAAGATCGCGCCAATAAAATTCTCAATACTCAACTCTTAGGGCACAGCACCAAAACGGATGGTACAGAAAATTACTACGACACTACCCAATTGCTGGAGTCACGTAGCATAGATCCAACGACAAATAAAAATGGCAAGGTTGATCCTGGCTACCCTGAGCTCAAAGCTGCATACCCTGAAGCGAAAACGCTCGCCGATGTCTACCGTGTTCAGACTGAGACTTTGCCCATCCCTGAAAATGCGATGAATGAATACGCAGCGATCTACAGCCGTGTAAGTGGCACACCCATGACGGAAGATCAAATGAAAGCGTTGAATCCTGCACCAACACTGAAAGATATGTATGCTCTTCGTGCGGCTGAGTATTATGGCAAAGGCCAAATCCCGGTTAAAACAGAAGGGGGTCGGGTGACCGTTCCCAATAATAAGGCGGTTACTGACAAAATTCTGAATGTGCGATTGGTACTTGAGGCCAATAATCCCGCGGGCAATCAGGTGCATTGGTTTGACCAGAATGCAATTAATGCCGTGAATGGTCGCGCTGAGCATAATTTTAAAGGCGTCTCCCTGACCTTGCATGACAATGCCGGGCAGGTTGTGTCCAGTGACAATTCCAGCACGATTGAGCGGGTCAAAATCAATTCCCATGATGACGTTGAATCGAAAGATACGGTGATGTGGGAATTGAAACAGCGTGGCAACGTCAAAGACGCCAGTGGGGCTGTGTTGGCAACCTTGTCTAAAGATGGGAAAACGATCTCCGATGGAGGTGGGAAGGTCATCGCTACTTTATCACCCGAGACGGGCAAGTTTGAAGGTGTGAATGGCGGTAATTTTGATAGCTTTATTGAAGGTATTGCGGGTAAATTTAAGCCTGGTTTGCTTGAAGGTGGCGTAGGATATGGTTTTGTTCCCACAGGAGGAACGACCTCAACCTCTGTTGCTCCTGTTCTTACCCAAGAAGCAGAAGTTTCTGGAACTGAGATGATTGCTTTGGCTCAAGGTAAAGCAGAGCCTGGTACCGTCAATGAAATCAAAACGGCCTTGGCGATTTCCGATAATGAGATTAAAACCGCTTTGGGGGATTCTCCTTCGCCAGAAGCGCTGCAAGGTTATCTCTTCCAACGTGTGATGACCGATGTCATGGGGCAGTCCTCTGAACAGGCGACTACTGCTTTGACGGCTACGAAAACGAATAAGACCTTTACCTTTCCTGAAGCACTTGGCACCCCCGGTCAAGGGGTGAAAATCACCGAACCTGTGAAGACCGTTGATGTGGGAGAACCTCAACAGGTTCTTGATTTAAACTCTGTTTCAGCCTCATTGCAGGGCAATTTGGCGACGATGGGTGATTTGGTGAATAATCCCGTGGTGGTTCTCAATGATCAGGACAAAGCGGGTCTTGAAACCTTGAAGAATCAAATTCGCTCAGACATTGCAGCCTTAAAGGCCAATGGTGTTGAAACCGTGATGATCGGTCAGACCAAAGTTAAAATCTCTGATTTGGAAGCACAATTGCCTGAAAAATTTGCAGCCATTGATGCCAATGTGGCCAAAGGTGATGAAACCGTGCGAGCCAAAATGTTGGCGCAAGGCTTGTCAAATCGTGAAGAATTTGTCGGTGGTTTAAACAGCGTCAGTTCGACAGATGCCCGTTTTGCAGACATGCCACCGATTCCGCCCGTTCCAGCCCCTGGTTCTGAAGCTGCCACCAAATACCCTGAAGCCATTCATGACTCCGCTTCTAAGTTTGTTGACAAATTACAGGAAGCGCTGGGAGATGGCAAAATAACCAAGGAAGAACATGCCAATATGAAGGCTTGGGTCGATACCAGCCGTCAAAACCTGGCAAATTCTTTGGGGATTGATGTCAACACGCTTTCTGGTGTGGGTTTGTCTACCAAATTGAAAGACAAAGGCTACAGTGACGCGCAAATCTCTGATATTACGCGTACGGTCAATGTTTTGAATGAGGCTCAGGCCAATATCAATGTGGTGCCAGAAGCGGTAGCCTTTGATGATGCCCGGAAAATGGTTTCCGATCTGCGTACCAAAATTCAAGAGTTTGATACTGTGGGCGTGGTGAGAAATGCCTTTGTCGGTGAGATGAAGGATTTGGCAGTGAAAACGCCTGAGAAGTTTGATGCCACGATTCGGGGTGCTTATCAACTGCCTCCCAAAGGAGAGTCTTCTGAAGCCGATAAACTGGTGGCGGATCTGACCACCATGGCCAAAGAGGGCAAAACCCCAGTGCCTCCCAATATCTCTTTTGTGGATCCCAATGTCATCAAGGGGGCAAATGCGGCATTTATTCGCAATGGCGAAAACAATGAACCCACGATTTTGCTCTCCCGTGATCTCTTGAGCAAACCTGCAGATTTGCGCAATGCACTGGCTGAAGAAATGTTTCACCATATCGAAGGTCAAACGCAGGAGTACCGGGCTCAGGAAGCCTTTAACAAGCTGCCAGAGGATTTTCAGGCCAAGTTAAAGTCTGATCCCCCTCTTTCTACAGAGGCGCTTGGGACTGAAGTTGCAAAGCTCAACCCCCAGCAGCAACAGGCTTACAGTGATTATAACAGTGCCAAAGCAGGAACCTTTGATGTCAAAGGGGATGAGGGCCGTGCCGGTCTGCGGGCTTTACGGGCTGCCCAACAGGGTCAGAGTGTCTCCATGATCCAAAATGTGGCAGACAAAGCCCGCATGGAAACCTCTGATGGGGTTGCCAATCTGAATGCCGATGCCAAGGTCGATGGAAAATGGGTGGGAGGATATGATCACGGTACTGTCACCATCAATGGGAAGAGCTATCAAGCTGAGTTTCAGACCGCCGCGGTTGAATCGGGGAGTGAGCCTGCCCGCAGCACCTATGCGGATACAGGCTTGAATGTCACCCCAAACAATCCCCATGCGACGGATCGGACCTATACTGAGCCGGTTTCAGACGATAATCCTTGGGGCAATAATACGGCTTCAAGTCCTGCAGAAGCTTCTCGGCGCAGTTATCTCAGCAATCTGGATAATCAGATTCAGAACTTTGATTTAATGCCCCAGGTGGATGATAAGGGCAAGGCCTTGAGTCCCGAGGCGCGTGCGCAAAAGAAACAGGGCTTGGTCAATGAACGCAACGCCGTACAAAATATGACAGCTCAGGACTTTGCTGCTACCAATGCCAGAAATAATAAGATAGGTCAATTGCGTACCGCGCTGGCCAATCTTGAAAAGTCTCCTCCGATTGGGTCTGAAGGCAAACCCATTTCACCAGCCCAGGCTGCGCAAGAAAAGATCAAGTTGGAAAATGAACTGAGCACGGTTCAAAACCAGTCTGCTCAGGAATTTGCTCAACAAAATGGCATGCTCAGCCAGCATCAAATGGAAGCCAAAGATGACAGTTTCTGGGGCAAAGCCCGTGAAATGGGCGGGCAGGCCGTCAGTGCCATGCTGCAGATGTTGGGTTCTGGGGCTGTGGGTGAGGTCTTTGACCGGATTGCCCAGGGCATTGAAAATGCCTGGAAAGGTTTCTATGCAAGAAATACAGGCAATTCTTCTGCTGCAGATCGTACCCAGGCTGAAGACGTGGTCCAACATGGCTTTGATGTGGGCCGTGATGGCAATTACGATGCCAGCCGTACAAATCTGATCAATCCAGGTGGTAAAAATGCAGTTGGACAGGCGACTCAGCAGTACCAACAACAAAACCCTGGGCTGACAGGAGATCGCAAGGGCTTTATGCAGCAGTGGTGGGAAAGCCGTGAAAAAGGGAGCGTTTAAACCTTGTTTAACTCGACCCGCCTAAAATATGCGATTGAAACCCTGCGGGATTTAAACCAGGAGCGCGGGCAGCTCAGCAAACAACTGGCTGCCCTGCGGGCTCGCTGCCAAATTCGTGAAAATATCGTGGACAATCTCTATGATTACTATGATATTGTTTCTGGGGATTATTACGCTGTGCTCGATGGGTTGGTGCGCTACCCAGAATCTTTAGAAGTTCTGCGTGATTATATGCAGGAGCACTATGAAGTGCTTGAAGAGCAGCTTCAAAAAACCCGTGAGTATTTGGATCAGCCGGTAAAACCCGTGCAGGCCCTGGAAAAGCTGGAAAAAATTACCAGCTATGTTTTCTATATGAAAAATCCGCCACGGGCTCCCTCAGATCCAGTCAACCGCTGATCGTTTTCCTCACAATGGGCACAGCTCTGGAGATTTCGGTTCTGACTTGAATCTCCAGACTGAGTTGATTAAACTGATAAAAAGAGAATTCTGAAAGGCCCCTCAGATGAGTCCTGAAAACCCTGTCTCAGGTAGTGCGAAGCCCGCGCCGCGCAAGTCCCCAGCCTCTTCTGCTCCGGTGCCTGCTAAAAAACAGGCCGAAGCGCCTGTTGAACTCACCGATCAAGAACTGCTGGATTATAAAACACAAAATCTGCTCAACGACGATGACTATGCGCTCGAATTGCGCCTACAGGTCGGTTATTATGGTGAGCAACTCTTAAACCGGGTCAAATATGAAGTGGATGTCATGGAGCGTGAATTGGTTGCGCTGGCCAGTGTTTTTAATGAGTTTTTGACTGAAGTCAAAGGCATGGATGCCAAGATCAATGAATTGACCACTACCATCAATGCTGGCAAGCTCCAAGCCGCGAAAGAACTGGATGAAACCATCAAGCAGGAAGTTCAGGTCGTGGTGGATCAGCTGCGCATGGTGCCCAATTCTGATCTCGACAGTGTTGAAGTGCTCTACCAGAATTTAGACGCCCTGCAAGACAATTACGATATTCTGCAGAAACAGATTCAAACCCTTGAAGAAATCGGTGTGAAAACCGATGGACTTCAGAAGAACCTGCCTGCCCTTGAAAAGGGCATCAGCCGTTTTGGCAAATCGATTGAAGAGCGCCAATTATCACTGCTGGTGGGTGAAGAGGCCCAAAACGAAGAAAAAATAGATTACGATGCGATTCGGGCCGAGCTGAAAGACATGCTTCAGGGGCAGAATCGGGCCATGATTAACCATTTGCGCCAAACCCAGGTCATGGCCAATCCCCGTGAAGTAGAAATGCTGCGCCGCAACCAGGCAGGCTTTGAGGCCTCGCTTGATGAAATTAAAAACCAGATGCAATTGCTGGAGCAGGCTGGAATCGCAATAGCCGATTTACAGGATTTGGTGCGTCCGGTGGAATCGGGGCTGAAACAGTTTGAACGGGCCCTGTCTTCTAACCAGTTTCTTAAAATTACCGAGCGGATTTTTGCCGAAGTGGAAGTCGTGATTCAGCAGATTCGTGAGGCGCAGCATCTTTCCAATGCGGAAGACCTTGAAATTCTCAGTGAAAATGTAGAGGTTCTCTATGAAAACTGCGATGTCTTTGCCGATGAATTGGATGATTTGGCCGAGCAGGGCTTGGACATCGCACCTGTTTTGGAACACTATGATGTTTTACGTGTAAATCTTGAGCAATTTGAGCGTACCTTGCAGGATGCAGCCAATCGTATTGGTTTAACCTCTGGTCAGATTTAAACGTCTTGCGCTGGCAGATTCAATCCTTTGAAGTTCTGGATTCCACTCAAAATCACTTGCGTGCCCATGCGCTGACTTTGCCTGAAGGTTTTGTGGTTTGTGCGGCTCAGCAGACGCAGGGGCATGGCCGTGAAGGGCGGGCCTGGTTTTCCCAGCCTGGGGGCTTGTATTTTTCCTGTCTGTTAAAACCTGCTCAGATTCTGCCGCTCTTGCCCTGGGTTTTGTTGCTGGCTGTCTGCCAAAGCCTGGAAGAACTCAGCGGGCTGACGCTGACCCTGAAATGGCCCAATGATCTCTTACTGGGGGGGCAAAAATTGGCTGGCATGCTGATTGATGCACAAATCCAAGGAAATCTGCCCCGCTATTATGTCTGTGGCGTGGGGGTCAATCTTAACCAGACAGCCTTTCCAGCGGATTTGGCTGCGACTTCCCTGCATGTACAGACAGGCTTGTTCTTTTCTCCAGAAGTGATTTGTGAGAAGATCCTGGATCGCTTGGCTTGGGAGTATGAACTGCTTTGCCTGGGCCCTGAAAAATGGCTGGAAACAAAGCAATCAGAACAAAATCGCGCGATTCAAATCGGGTATAATACCCAAGAGATTAAAACACTGGGAGATTTCTTAAATGACTGAAAATCCTCCGCTCAACTGGATGGAAATACTGACCAACCCCAATTTGTCGGAAGCCGAAATGGAACACTACCGGACTGTTTTTGACAATGACGAGGTTTTTCAGGCCTTTGTCAAATCAATGCATTTGCAGGGAGCGCTTGACGCTTTCAGAAAAGTATATCTTGCCTTTTTTCAGCAGGGCTTTGAAGCTGAAGTGGGAATGATTGCCAGTGCCTATCTTTGGTTGCAGACCACCTCCCGCCTCTATCCCGCTTTTGATCAGGAAGTGATTTCCAATTGGATGGAGAAATCTGTACTTTTGGGGCAGGTGCTTTTTCAGTTTGGGGTCGAAGCTTTTCAGGCTGCCCTGGAAGAAGAACCTGCTTTGGCGGAAAGAGGCTATCCTGTGGAGTGGGAAGAAATGTACGCACTTTGGCGGGAGCATCTTTATTCGCTGACCCGCCACCAGGAGAGTGTGAACGGTGAGGACCTGCTGCAAAAATCTGAGCTGATGATTCAAACCCTGATGCAGTTGCAGGAAGAACTTGAAACAGAGTCTGGCCTGAAGCTGGATTTGCGTGATTACCACCAAATCCTGAGCCATGTCTTTTTACAGACCTTTATCTTTGCCTATCTCGACAATCCGTCTTTTTACTATGAAATGGCGGCTTGTTTTGATGAAGTCTATCTCTCGCTGGGTTTTGATGTGCCTGAAATTCTAATCTTTTTAAAGGGCAAAGAGCATCTGCTGCAGCCAGAAAATCAAGAACAGCTGCTCATGGCTTTGGCTGAGCAAACCCTGCAGATTCAGTCTCAGGTCAGTTCACTTGAAAGCTCGAGCAATAACTGAGGCTCTTGAAAAACACACAGGGATTTTAATTCCTGGGCCTGAATCTGACCCATGCCCAGGAAGTGGTTCTGGGCATAAATTCGCAGGGGCTGATCTGGGCTGGCCGGCGTTTCTGGGCTGAAGCGTTGACCGCGTAAAAAACGCAGCCCTTCCGCTTGGCTTAAATACAAGGCCTCAAGATGCGCCAAAGGGGCGTCCATTGCCAGTTTGACGGCTTTTTCCGGGCTGGTTTTCAGCTCTGCCAGCGGCAGACATTGCTGAAGCGAGACCCCATTGGCCTCGATCCGTGTCAGTTCATGCAAATGTGCGCCACAGCCCAGCTTTTGACCTAAATCATGGGCCAGGGTGCGGATATACGTGCCCGCTGAACAGGCCACTTCAATTTCAAGCAGGGGTGAGAGCCACGACAAGAGTTCCAAACGGTGAATTTCAATGCTGCGGGCTGGGCGATCGGCAATTTCAATGCCTTTGCGCGCCAGTTGATACAGCCGTTTGCCCTGATAAGAGACGGCTGAAACCATGGGCGGAATTTGGGCCTGTTTCCCAAGAAAAGCACTGAGCGCAGAGCGAAGTTCTGCTTCACTGAGGTTGGGTACAGGCTGTTCACTCAGAATTTTTCCTGAGGCGTCCTGGCTGTCGGTGGTGATCCCCAATTTGAATTTTCCCCGGTAGACCTTGCCACCCGGCAAATACTGAATCAGGCGCGTGGCTTTACCCACCGCCAGAACCAATACACCGGTCACATCGGGGTCCAGGGTGCCACTGTGTCCGATGCGGCGGATCTGCAAGGTCTTGCGGGCAATCGCCACCACATCATGCGAGGTATGCCCTGTGGGTTTGTCGATGGCCAGCCAATAGCCTTCAGAGATTTCGCTCAAAGTTGACCTTGGGAACGCAGGTTTTCAATCAGAGAAATGACTTGGGCCCCTTTTTCAAGTGAGAGGTCCAGCTTAAAATGCAAATCAGGGATATGGCGCAGACGCACCCGCCGGCCCAATTCACTGCGAATAAAGCCTCTGGCAGAGGCCAGCCCATCCATAAAGGCTTTTTGACTTTCTTGATCACCAAAAACACTGATATACACGGTGGCATGGCGCAAATCACGGGTTAAATCGACCCGTGTGATCGAGCCAAAATGTTCTGCCACGCGCAGGTCGTGTACTTCCGTGCGCAGAATTTCACTCAAGGCACGCAGAATTTCAGCTGTAATTTTTTCAACACGAAGGGTATTTGCCACGGGAAAATACCTGACTTTCTATACAAAATAGCGGAAGCCACTGGGCTTCGGCTTAGATGGGAGCAAACAGAGACAAAAACCTGTATTTGATCTTTCGCATTTATCGTAACACAGGTTGCGGGGGGGCTTCAGCAGGATAGCGGGAGATCTTGCTGTTTCCGTTTCTTTTGCAAGCGTGAGGGCTTGTTTTAACTATGCCAGCAGGAAACTCAGGTCTGCTCCTGGGGAGAACTCCTGAGAGGCTTGTCCGGCTTGAAAGAGGCGGGCGCCGGCCACGCCCAAAAGTGAAAGTTGTGTCCCTTCTCTGCGCAGCAGGGCTCCTTCACGCAGCCCAAGGACAGGAGATGTGTTCAGTTGATGAAATTCACGTATCCGGTCTTCGCGCGATTCACCCATATGGGTGGAGTCGGGCTGAGGATCGAGATAGTGAGGGTTGATTTGCAAGGGCAGCAGATTCAGGGTCTCAAAGGAGGGCGGCTGAATAATCGGCATATCGTTGGTGGTTTTGAGGGTCGGGCAGGCAATATTTGAACCGGCACTGCTGCCCATATAGGGCATACCGGCCAGAACTTTTTCACGCAGGGGGGCCATCAGTTCGCGGGTTTGCAGGCTATGTACCAAAAGGAAGGTATTGCCGCCGCCCGTAAAGACGCCTTCGGCCGCTAAGAGGGCCTGGTGGGGGTCTGAGACTTCGTTTAAACCCTGAATCTCAAAGCCAAAGGGCTCAAGAAAGGTGCGTACTTTGTCGGTATAGCTTGCATGATCGACCGAGGCGTAGGGGATAAACAGCAGTTTGCGGGTGCTTCCCCAGAAATCCTGTACTTCGTGTTTGCAGTAGGCCATATACGCCTGGCCATGAATCCGGCTGCTGCTGATCAGTAATAAACGGGGTGACATGACTTTCTCCTATTGACCGTGTCCATGTTTTTTGAGCCAGTCGCAGCTTTCCTGGTTTTTTAAGCTGCAAGCGGTTTGTAAAATGGCAATGCCTTCGGCGGCTCTTTCTTGGCCCTGCAAGAGCAAACCCAGACCGTAATAGGCTTTGCCCAATTCTTTCTGAAGGGCATTGTTAAAAATACTCATCTGATCGAAAATGGTCTGTACTTTTTCATAGGCTGCAATGGCCTCCCGAAAGCGTTTTTCAGCTTCGGCTTTTTGGCTTGGGGTTGCTGCCAGTTCGGCGGCCTGAACCCTGGCCAGCAGACCTTGATTATAAAAGAGCTGAACTCTTTGGTTGGGGGCCAATTCCTGCAGTTGTCCTTCCTGTTCCAGTTTCAGGTACCAGCTCTCTGCTTCGGCTGCCTGGGGGCTGAACTTGCCTTGATCCAGGGCCTGGCTGGCTTCAATTAGCAGAATATCTCCCAACATCAGACGGGCCTGAGGATCGCGGGGGCTGAAACTGAGCAATTGCCGCAGGGATTGTTCGGCCTCCGCAAATTGCCCCAATTCTTGCTGAGCCCGTGCTTGCTCAATCCAGGCGGTTTGGTTTTGTGGATCGCTTTGGGTCACGTTTTCAAAGAGTTTGAGGGCGATCGCCAGCCCGAGTTTGTCAATTTTCAATTCATCACGGGTGGCTTGGCGCCCCCAGACACGCCCCAGCATCAGGCGCAGATTATGGGCTTGCGGGGATTTCTCAAGGGCCTGATTGAGCAGGGTTTTGGCCTCTTCATAATCTTTGTTGGGATCCAGCGGAGGGGTGCTGAGCAGATCACTCAAGGTGATCAGCAGATCGGCCTGAGAAGGTTGTTTTGAAAGGGCTTTGCGCAATAAGTCAAGGGCATCAGCCCGCTTGCCTTTGTGGTAATAGGTAAAATCAGCAAGGGCCATGACGACTTTGGGGTTGTCGGGGGCCAAGGTTGCGGCCTGGTTGAGGGTTTTTTCTGATTCCTGGGCTTGCCCCAGAAAGAGATACTGAACTTCAGCCAATTGAAGCAGCACCTCGATTTGATTGGGTTTAAGTTCTTGCACTTTGTTGTAGAGAAAGAGCAATTCTTTGGCCCGACGTGCGAAACTTTCGGTTTGGGCCTGAAAGGAGGCACCGCTCAGACTGGGATCCTGTTTGGCCCAGTCACTGCGCAGATTTTCAAGCAGCAGTTCTGCTAAAAGTTGGTAATTATCCGCTTCTTTGGGGAAACGCACGATTCTCTCACGCAGTTCTGTTTCGTTGAGTGGGGCCGTCAGCGCAGGCAGGGGGGCCAGCAAGAGGCTTCCCAGCAAGAGGCCTTTGACGAAACGCTTGAAAAAATGAAATCGTGAGGACATGCGCGACTCCTTGAAATTCAGGCTGCTTACTATCTTACCATTGGCAGCCTGTTCAGCGGGGAATACCGCCCTCCTCTGCAATACGTTACAATGCAGGGAGTCAAGACAGGCATGCCTGCCGACGTTGTTTTTGCTTATTTCAGGAGGTTGAGGGCATTGAAAGTCGATTATAAAAATCAACGGGTGCTGGTAACCGGCGCCTCTTCCGGGATTGGGCGTGAAATGGCCCTGCAGTTGGCGCAAGCAGGAGTCAAATCGTTGATCCTGGTTGCCCGGCGTGCAGCATTGCTGGAAGAGCTTCAGCGTGAACTGCTGCTGAAACAACCGGCTCTTAAGGTCATGATTTACCCCTGTGATTTGTCTGAACAAACGGCAATCGACTCCCTCCTGTATTTTATTTCACGCGAAGTGGGAGCCGTGGATATTTTGATCAACAATGCGGGTTTTGGCGATTATGCCTTGTTTGAAAATACCTCCTGGGCCAAAACTGAAAAAATGCTGCGTCTGAATATTGAAGGCCTGACGTATTTAAGCCACAAACTGGTGGGGCCCATGATTGCCTTGGGCCGGGGCGCGATTCTGAATGTGAGTTCAGGTTTGGGCTTCTTTTTTATGCCCGGTATGAGTGTCTATGCTGCCACCAAACATTATGTCACGGCGTTCAGCGAAGCCCTGAGAATTGAACTCAAAGGCACGGGCGTTGTGGTTTCTCAACTCTGCCCTGGCCCTGTCGCGACGGAGTTTGCAGAGGTGGCTGGCACATATGAGCTTCAGGCCCAGGCCCCCAGTGGCGTAATCATTGGGGCTGAACAATGTGCCCGTGAGGCGTTGGCGGGTTTTGCACGTGGGCAGGCTTTGATTGTACCGGGCGAAGCCATGCGGGTGCTTACCTTTTTAGGACGGCTTGTACCCCGGCCGCTCTTGCGTCTGGCGCTGTCCAATACCCGTAGACGTCTGGCGCGTATTCACACTGAAAAGGCAGGTGCTCACGCATGATTCAGGAACGGCATCGCATTCCGCTCAATGATCAGATCGTACTTTTGTATAACCGCACGGAACCGGGAGCCGGTCTTGAGGCCTGCTATGCTTTCCCTGTGGGTTATGCCCAGGGAGAACCGGGGGTCTGGCATGCGCTTTTTCGGGTCTTGCAACAGCAATTGCCTGAGGGCTGGTATTCAGGATTGGAATCGACCCCTGATTGGACCTTTTTCAAGCTTCGGGCCATGCCGGAGGCGCGTGATGTGTTTTATAACCTGCTTCAGCTGATCAGCATGGCGGAAGTAAACCCCGAAGACTGGCAGAATGTCCGGCCTCTGCTTTTACAAGAAGCCCGTTTTGAACAGGCCAATGCCGAAAATCATTTTGAAAATATCTTTTTTCAATTGGCCTGGCCGCAAACAGGCTATGCCCGTCCTGAGATTGCTTCCGCTGAGGTCTTTGAGGGGCTGGCTGCTGAAGATTTACAGGCGGCAGCCGAGCAGCTTTTTACCTCAGGCAAAGTCTACCTGCGCTTGAGCGACAGTTTGCCCTTGCCACGTGTTTTGCAAGCCTTGGACGCACTTCTGGAACTGCCTGAATCTGCCGTGGAACCCCTAGAACCCTGGGCGCTTAACAGTACCGAAGCGGTTCAGGAACTCCTTGAGTATGCAGTGCCGGGGGGATGGGTCTGGCAGGGGTTTCGGGTGCCGGGGCTTTTAAGCGAGGGCTGGATGCACGGTTTGGTGCTGAAGCATTGGTTTGAACAGGTCAAATTGCTGGAGGGTCTGCCCGAGGGCGTTGATTTTCTGGAGTGTCGCTGGCAGCCCTGGATGCAGGGCAGTCTGCTCTACCTTGTTTACCATATTCCCCAGGCCGCAGAGCTTGAACAGGCCAAATTTCATGTCATGGAATGGCTTTTACAGGCCCGAGAAGGCTATCTGACCCCCCGCCGTCTGCGCAAGGCCATTCAGGCCTGTCACAGCGACTGGTTGCAATCGCTTCAGAGCGATTTCCAAGGCTCTTTGGCCCTGCGAATTGAAGAATTTCTGCATGGCAGCGCGCGTTTCAAAACCCGTTTACAGGCCGTGAGCCTCGAATCACTTCAGGGTTTCTGGCGCCAGTATTTGCAGGCCGACAATCTGATCACGCTTGAAATTATGCATGAATCAACACGCAAACAGCGCTCGCGCAGTTACCGTGAGCATTTCCCAAGTTTGGGCTATCGCCCTTCCCTGCCCAGCAAGAGTGCCAAACCTCTGGCCAAGCTGGCTACTGCACAAAAGGTCGATTTGGGCCAAGGCTGTTTTGCCCGGTTGGTGCCTTTGCCGCAAACCTCTTCCCTTTGTTTGGGGGCCTGGTTTGACAGGGGCAGTCGCCATGAGCGCATGTCGGGCGCGATTTCACTGCTCTTTTCGCTGCTGGCCCAGCGTTTTGAGCGCCTGCTTCAGCAGCAGGATTCCAGTGGAGCCTATCTTTCCGGTCATACCCTGCACTGGCATGTGGATCGGGATTTTTCAGGTTTTTACTGGTTGGCCCCGGCACATGAATACCGCCAGGCCCTCTTGCTGTTTCGACAGCTTTTAGAGCCTTTTACACCCGAACGGTCTGTTTTTGATCGGGCCAAACATCAGCTTCTGGCGACTACCCTGCACGATCAGTTTTCTTTGGCCCATGCTGCCAAAGAACGCTTTTTTCAGTCGGGCTTTGGCAATCACCCCTATGCCCGCTCGCCGCAGGGCGATTATTATGCGCTGCAGGCCTTGTCGCCTGAAGATATTCAGCAGGCCTGGCAGGATTTATTTGCAAGCTCAAGTTTTCAACCGCTTTTGGCGGGAGCGCTGCCCCAGGAACTGGCCGAAGGGCTTTTGCCTGAGCTTTTCTGTCGCTCGTTGAATCCTGAATTGGCAGAATTGCCTCCTGAGCGTTCGCTGCTTTTGCGTCGGGGTGAGATTCAGATGCAAACGTCAACGCCTTTGCCCCTGCGTTTAGAGGGCCGGATCTTTGCCGAACCCCTGCCCTTGGGAGAACAGGCACCGCTGGTGCTGCTGGCGAGTTGGCTGAATCAGAGCCTTGAGCGGCAGTATCCCGGCTTGGGGCGTTTTCAGATGGAGTGGCTGCAAAAGGCCTGGCTCTTTTATCTGCTCGTTCCCGATACCCCAGAAAGCTATCTCTGGCGGACCCAACTGAGTGAAACCCATTTGGAAGCCTTTGAAATTCTGCGTCAGAGTGCGGTTTTTGAGGTGCGCCGTCGCAAACAGGATCTGCATCAACTCTGGCCAGCTCTGGCCCGTTGGGAAGCTTTGGGCCTGGGGGCCACGAGTTTCTTGGATCTCGACCGTGAGCTTTTGATTCTCAGGCCCCATCAAGTTGAAGACAGTCTGCAACGTTGGTTTGGAGAACGCAATGAGTGGCTCCAAATTCGGGTCAAGGCTTAAGGAGTTGAAGATGCCTTTTTTGAAAATTTATCTTTCGGCCAGTATCAGCAACAGTTTAAACAATGCCCATCTGGCAGGGATTTTTGCGCCCTCTGAGTTTCATTTTCATTTGCCCCAGTTGATTGTGCCCGACCAGCTCAACCATACGGAGTTTCCGCTGCATGTCTACCAGCAATGCCTGGACATGATGGAAGACTCTCAGATTGGCCTGGTTTTACTCGATGCCTTTGGCCGTGATTGTGCTTGGGAAACGGGGTGGTATTCAGCCCGTGCAGATAAATGCCTGATTGGTTTTGTGCAATCGAGCAGTATTTTTCTGCGCGACTGGATGGTCAAAGGGGGCTTGGATGCGTTGGTGACCACCAATCCCCGTTTATATGAAGCGGCGCAAGAGAATCCAATTCTGGCGACCAAGCCGCTCAGGCTTTTGCAGCATGAATCCGAATTGCCCGCTGCGCTGCAAGCGCTTTACACTGACTGGCAACAGAAGCAGGCCTGAAATGTTTGAACACAGTGCAGCCTGGTATGATGCGCTTTATAGTTTTAAGGATTATCGGCGCGAAGCTGAGATCTTGCGTGCTGGGATTCAGCAGCGTCTGCCGCAGGCCCAAACCCTTCTGGACGTGGCCTGCGGTACGGCGGCACACCACCCTGCTCTGCTGGAAAGCTTTCAGGTCGATGGCCTGGATTTAAACCCTGTACTTTTAGAATTGGCAGCGCCCAAGAATCCTGAGGGGCATTTTTTTCAGGCCGACATGACCCGGTTTGAACTCAAGCAACGCTATGATGTGATCACCTGTCTGTTCAGCTCCATCGGCTACTTAGACAGCGTGCATGCTTTGGAGCAGGCTTGTTCGCACTTTGCCCAGCATTTGAAACGGCCTGGCCTGCTCGCGATTGAACCCTGGTTTACCCCTGAAACCTGGAAACCAGGAAAGGTGCATATGCTGACCCATGAGGGGCCAGATCTGAAAATCTGTCGCATGAACCGCTCCGAAACCCTGAACCATCAGTCGGTTTTGCATTTTCATTATCTGGTGGGAACCGAGCTGGAGGGGGTACGTTCTTTTGAGGAGATTCATACCCTCAGCCTTTTCAGCCGCCAAGAGTTCCAAACTGCGCTTGAAAAAGCGGGGTTTCAAGTAGACTATGACCCCGAAGGCCTGACCGGGCGGGGGCTTTACTGGGGTTTTTTGGCGTAAGGGAGTGTTGACCTGAATTTGCCCGTGACAAGGGCTGTGATTTGATTATGATGTCCACCCGTGGGGCGGGGGCCCAGAGTCTGAATGGCAGCATGAACCATTTCGGCAGTACCTGTTCCCATGTGGTGCATCACACCCCAGGAATACCTGTGATGGTGGTGGATTTAAACTCCCGAGCTGCAGTGGATTAAAGCGGGTTGATGTTTGAAGTGCTTTTCAGCCCCCATTCCGTTCTGACGGTGGCGAGTAATTCGTCTAGGCTTTCATAGAGGGGAATCTGAAACTGGGCGCAAACTACTTCAATATTGCCTTTGCGCCAGAAGGGATCGGGGCAGGCCACCCGCAGTTTGCCACTGCGGGCAAACAGGCCAAACTCCAGCAGGGTGATCGGGGCCTGGCTTTGGGGGGCAAAATACATTAAAATCAGATCCGCCTGTTCCAGGCCCTGCAATTCCCATTCGACTTGCCCGCGAAAAAGAGGGTGGCTCAGACGTTGCTCCCAAGAGGCATCCCAATTGTCACGGCGGGGATTGAGCAAAATGATCGGAGCCTGTGCAAAGCTTTTTTCCACTTGGCTTTGCCAGTCTTCAGCCAAGCCCATATCAATGCTTCCTGCCAGAAACAGTGTGGGTGTTTTGCTGGGAGCGGGAAGCGGGTGAGGAGGTTTAATGAGCGTTGCCATGCTCTGATTATACGCAAAATCAATTAAATGTACAATAGACATTTAATTGATTTCATTCAAAGATTTTGAGCGGGTTTAAAAGCTGACTTATTTAGGTGGCAAGGAATGCACAAATTGCAGACAGATTTCCACCCACTCGCTTAAAGTCTGATCCTCAGCAAACCCTTCAGGCAAAATATAAACCATCCCTTTCATTGGTTTGCCCGTAAAATCCATGGGCAGAACATGTGCTTTTTTCAGGCAGGCTTCGTATTGCTCGGGGCCAACCCGTGCCATCAGTTTCTCGCCGACAATTCCACAGCACATATGCTTGGAGACTAAGAAACAGAGGCCCCCAAACATCTTTTTTTCTTGGGTTTCGGGCAAATCTTGAAAAAGCGTGCGCAGTCTTTCTGCCAAGCCGGGATCAAAAGCCATAATTTTCTCCTTTGTGGCTATTGGGTGAAAACAATCAGAATACTGAAACTCATGTTTGGCCGGCTTTTAACCACAGATCGGGCGTTATTTCCAGGCTTTCTTCACCGCGTGTCAGCCAGATCTGCGCGTCTTGAAGCATGCACTGCAATTGCATGCTGCGCTCGGCCCATTTTGCCAGGGCCTGGCTGCTGGTAAAGGGAATATTCAGCACACTCAGATTTTTGAAGCGTTTCAGATCGGGGGCAATTTTTTTCCACCACAGATCGGCATTGCGCCCCCCATAGCTCACAACCTGAACCTGTTGCGCCCTGCCACAGGCTTTGCCCAAGCGTTTGGCATCGGGCAGACCCAAATCAATCCAGAGCTCAATTTCATCGCTTAGACTTTTGCGCCACAGTTCGGGTTCTTCAACCGTACTCAGCCCTCGGGTAAAACTCAGGCCTGGGGCAGCAAACAGCGCAAAGGCCAGCAAACGGACCATCATGCGTTCATCGGTCTCAGAGGGATGTCGGGCCAGGGTGAGGCTGTGGCTTTCGTAATAGTGGCGGTTGAGGTCGCTGATCTGTAGTTCGGCTTTGAAAATCGTTGCTTTAAGTGCCATGTGGGCCTGCTTTCTGAAAAGAAGAGTGTGTTTTTTCGTTTTGTTTAAGGGCCTCAAAGCCAGAGGTCAGATCAAAGAGTTCTTCATCAATACCTCGCTGACGCAAACGGTAAAAGTGGCCATTGAGGTCTTCGAGCAGTTCTTCAATATTTTTATCGGCCCGCTGCATGGCGGCCAGACGGCTGGCATTTTCACTGGCCAATGATTCTGCGCAGGCACGAAAAAGCGAAACAAAGAGATATTCCCGAATCAAGACCTGCAGGGTTGGCCTGTTGTGACCCAGCACTGTGGGTAAGTTTTTTGAGGGCCAGTGAATTTGGCTCAGATGGTGCATCCAGTTTTGATCGAGGGGGAGCAAGGCCTGACTGACGGGCTCATAAATTGAACCCGAGAGGGGGCGGTTATAAAACAGGTGAAATTCGCTGACTTCTCCCTGGCTTTGCCGGGATTCACTTTCGATTAAGATTTGTGTGATCAAGGGGGTGATTGCTTTGACGGAGTTGGGTACGGCAAAGCAGCCCATCAAAGCCTGTTTCGAATCCTGTAAACGGGTTTGGACCCGTTCGCCCACCGCCCAGATTTCTGCTTGGTCAGCATGCCCCCCCAAGGTCTTGAGAGCAAAGTCGACAATGATTTCATTAAAGGGGCCGACCAAACCTTGGTCAGATCCGAAAATCACAGCTCCGATTCGGATGTCTGAACGGGTACTGGGAGTGCTTTTGCCTTGGTAAAAGGCTTTGTCATTGCGAAAGCAAACGCTTAAACCCAGCTCAATATTCCGAACATAGTCGGCGAGAGCTTCCACCGCCTGTTCATATTGGCGGATACTGGAGGCGGCCAAAACCTTCATGGTGCGTACCACCGACTGAAGTTCCTGGGCACTGGCAATTTTATGGCGCAGGCTGACCGTGGTATTGCTCATGGGGTGTTGGGCTTTTCAGGTTGCCGTTGAAAGGCTTGCAGGGTTTGACGGGCGATTTCAAGCAGAAAGTCTTCTTCTGGCTTTCCCATTTTTTCGGGAGGTGGGAGTTGGGAGCAAATTTTGGGGGTGAAAGCCTGGTTGAGTGCTTCAAGGGCAGCAGCGATCTGATCCAGGGGAATGCGATCGAATTCTTTCTGGCTCAAGGCCAGAAGTACGGCAATTTGCACGGGTAGATTGACTGGGGCCAGTTCAGGCTGCTTCAGACAGGCCCGAATTCGACGTCCGTGCGCAATAATTTTTTGCGTTTCTTCGTCGAGACGGGCCCCAAAGCGGGCAAAACTTTCAAGTTCTTCAAACTGGGCATAGGCCAGTTTGAGATCACCCGCTGCAGCCCGATAGATTGGATATTGGGCTTTGCCCCCCACACGGGAGACTGATTTCCCGGCATCAATGGCGGGTAAAATGCCCAATTCAAATAGGGTTGGCGAGAGATAGATCTGGCCATCGGTAATCGAGATCAGATTGGTGGGGATATAGGCTGAAATATCCTGGGCTTCGGTTTCAATGATGGGCAGGGCGGTCAGTGAACCCCCACCCAATTCGGGTCTGAGACGGGTGGCGCGTTCGAGCAGACGGGAATGGAGATAGAAGATATCACCGGGAAAGGCTTCACGGCCAGGCGGACGGCGCATCAGCAGCGAAAGTTCGCGATAGGCGCGGGCATGGTGGGTTAGATCATCGTAGACAATCAGGGTGTCGTGGCCTGCTTCCATGAAGTATTCAGCAATGCTGGTCGCTGCATAGGGGGCGATATAGGCCAGACCTGGCGGGTCATTGCCTTCGGTAACGACTACCACGGTATAGTCTAGAGCGCCCTGCTCCTTTAAAGTGGCGATGACTTTGGCAACTGCTGAGGCCCGCTGACCGATCACGCAATAGATACAAATCACATCTTGATCGCGTTGATTGAGAATGGTATCGATCGCCAATGACGTTTTTCCGGTTTGTCGATCTCCCAGAATCAGCTCCCGCTGACCGCGTCCGATCGGGATCATGGCATCGATGACCTTGATACCTGTTTGCAGTGGTACCGTTACTGGAGCGCGATCCATGATATGTGGAGCGGGCCGTTCGATTGGCAGACGATGCTGAGGTCTGACAGGGCCTTTTTGATCGAGGGCTTGACCCAGGGGATTGATCACACGTCCCAGCAGTGCTTCGCCTACGCCAATATCCATGACCCGGCCCGTGCGTCTGACCTCGTCGCCAGCTTGGAGTTTCCAATATTCGCCCAGCAGCACCACCCCAACTTCCTCGGCGTCGATATTGAAAGCAATACCCAGCACATTGTCTGGAAAAACAACCAATTCATCGAAGCCCACACCCGGCAGGCCAGATACCTTTACAAAACCTGTGGCTACGCTGGTAATCGTGCCGGTTTCACGCAGGCTGAGTGAAGGGGTGAAGTTTTCCCTTGCTGCGCTGAGTTCCGTGAAGAGCGCCTCTACCTTTGCTTTCAGCTCTTCAGTGCTCATGGGGGACTCACATGGTTTTCTGATACATGCTCTGCTTGCTTGGCCTGAATACGTTCATGGGCACTGTTTTCGAGTTCTGTCAGATAATCTTCGATGCTCCAGGCAAGTTTATGCCCCTGGCGACTGAGTTCAAGGCCTCCGATCAGCGTCGGTGTGGGTTCGAAGACCAGAATGCTTTGGGCTCCTAATATATTTTTCAGGTGGTTTTCACATGCTTGACGCTGCTCTGCAGAGAGTGCTTGGGCCGTACGCAGGATCAAGGGGCTGGAAGATGAACTTTCACGCAAAACCTGGAGGGTATCAGCGGGTAAGTTCTCTAAACGTTGTAAGAAAACCGAGAGCATTTGCGCTTCAAAAGGGATATTCGCCAGATCTGCCAGAACCTGACGGCTGATTGCCAAAACTTCAGCTTGGGTGCGCTGGCGCAGGGCGTGGTTAAAGGCCTCCTGATCTTTGAGCAGGGCTTGCTGATGCTTCGCCTTGAGTTCATCGGCAGTTTGATGTGCTTCTGCGAGCAATTTTTCACGCAGGTTTTGCGCTTCTTTGCGGGCATCCTCCAAAAGTTTTTCACGTTGCTTGGCAAAGGCTGTATTTTGGTTCTGAAACAGGGATTTCTCCTGTTCTGCGGCGCTTTCTTTGGCTTGAGCTTCTGCCAGAATGCCTGCCACACGCGATTCTCGGGCTTCAATGGCATTGAGTACGGGCTGGTAAAGGAAACGTTTCATGAGCCAGACCAGGATCAGAAAATTGAGTCCTTGGGCGGCAACGGTAAACCAATCAAAAAGCACGGCTTATTTTCCTGCTCCGTGGGCGATGACATGGTTCCAAAAGGGGTTGGCGAAGATCAGAATCATCGAAACCACGAAGCAATAAATGGCTGTAGATTCAATCATGGCCAAACCTACAAACAGGGTGCGCGTAATCGTGGGCGAGGCATCGGGTTGCTGGGCCAGAGAGTTGAGAGCAGAGGAAATAGCCCAGCCCTCTGCCAAAGCGGGGCCAAAACAGCCCAGGCTGATCGTAATGCCAGAAATCACGATTGAGGCCATTGCAATAAGCGTTTGTTGATCCATAAAGAAGCTCCTTAGTGTTGGGTTTGAAAATCGCTTGGATTTGGTTCGGGCGGCAGATGGGGTTGACGGACTTTGACAGCTGCTGCGATATAAACACCTGCCAGAATGCTGAAAATATAGGCCTGTACCAGGCCTGTTAACAGACCCAAGGCGGTAATCAGAATCGGAAAAATAAAGGGGGTGATGGTGAGTAAAATGGCGATAATCATGCCGCCACTCATCATATTGCCAAATAAACGGATCGCCAGCGCCAAGGTGCGTGACAGCTCGCTGATAATATTAAAGGGCAACATGATAAAAGTGGGTTCTAAATAGGTTTTGAGATAGCCTTTCAAGCCTTGATCCAAAATCCCGAAAAATGGAACCGCCACAAAAACGCAGAGTGCGAGTGCTGCAGTGGTGGAGAGTGAACCTGTGGGGGGCTCAAAACCAGGAATCACTGTGCTCAGACTGGCGGCTGCAATCAGCAGAAAGAGCGTTCCCAAAAAACTGAGGTATTTTTGCGGAGAGCTGAGTCCGACTTCTTCGATTTGGCCCAGTATACCGGTGACGATGATTTCGAGCAGGTTTTGCCAACGGGAGCGCTCAAGACCTGTTGAGAGTTTGCGTGTAATCAGTATCGAGCCCAGGGTCAGGACTGCCATCAGCACCCAGGTGGAGACCAAGGTCGCATTGAGTTTAAAAAAACCAGACTGCCAGAAAATGATTTCATCAGGACTCAGGCGCATGCTGAACCTCCGCGCAATGTTTGGATTTGTCTGTGGCTTTGCTGAATTTCAGCACGAGCTGGCGGCCCAGAACAAAGCCCAGCAGACAGGCTAAAAAGCGTTCCCAGTGGTGATTCGCGATGGTGTAAAAACCCAACAGAACCAGACCTGTGCGTAGAAGCGAACTGCTTAGAAATAAACGGGCAGGTTGCTGGGTTTTGAGTCCTTTCTGAACGGTCCACCACAGGCCGCCAAAAAAAATCAGGCTGAGCAGTATGCCTGTTAAAAAAGCGGTCAGCAGCCAAAGCTCAAACATCGCGATGCTCCTCCTGAATGGCTTTGTCTTCTTGGGCGACCCAATGCCAGGCGTTCAGACACCCCAAGACCAGCCCCACGGCTAAAAGTGCCAAGGTCCAGGAATGGTGACCAGGATCCTGTTGATCAAGCCAAAGCCCCAGGGCTGCGCCCAGCAAAGTTGGCACCACAACCGACCAGCCAATCATCCCAATCATGCCCAAACCCAACCAGACTTCGGAATTGCTTTTTCGGCGTGCCTTGAGTTTGCGTTCGGCTTTGGCGCTGATCTGACGGCTGAGGCTGGACTGAGAAGGTTGTTTTTTTTCAGTCATGGTGAAACTTTGCCAGGTGACGGATTAAATTGCTTTCGATTTTCGCCATCACAGAGCGAATACTCTGCTCACGTGCATTCAGGTTGAGAAATTCGGTCTCGACAATTTGATACAATTCTTCGAGATTTCTGCCACCTGCAGCATTGCGCACAGAAATGACAACCTCAGGGCCTGTTTTTACGAGAATCCCCTCATCAATGGCCACGAAAACCTCACCTTCTGCTTGATTTTCATAGCTCAGAATGCCAGGCACAAGCGCGGCCACACAATCCAGGCGTTGGGGCAAAATACCAAAGGAGCCAGCCTGGGTTTCGGCCACGATGCGTGAGAGCTGTTGTTTTTCGGCAAAAACTTGAAAGGGCAGCAGAATTTTGAGATTCATAGGCGTTGACGCTTCTCTTTGGCTTCGTCAATTTTGCCGATCATATACAGGGTGCTTTCAGGGTATTCCTGGAATTCATCCTGCAGAATCCGTTCACAACCATCCAAGGCATCCTGGCGGCTGACCAGTCGGCCTTGCAGGCCGCTGAACTGCTCGGTGCTGAAAAAAGGTTGGGTCAAAAAACGCTCCAAACGTCGTGCACGGGCCACAATATTGCGATCTTCTGCTGAAAGCTGTTCAAGCCCCAGCATGGCAATAATATCTTTCAGTTCGGCATATTGTTCAAGCGTGCGCCGAATCTCCTGCGCCAGACGGTAATGGCGCTCTCCCACGATGGCGGGAGTCACCATTTTGGAGTTGGATTGCAGCGGATCAATGGCGGGATAGAGCCCTTCTCCAGCCTGTTTGCGTGAGAGCACGATCGAGGAAGAGAGGTGAGAGAAGGTGTGTACGGCAGCAGGATCCGTGAAATCGTCAGCCGGTACATAAACCGCTTGAATCGACGTGATGGCTCCCGTATGGGTATTGGCAATCCGTTCCTCTAAACGCGAAAGTTCTGTGCCCATGGTGGGTTGATAGCCCATGCGCGAAGGCATTTGTCCCATGAGGCCTGAAACTTCCATTCCAGCTTGAATAAAGCGAAAAATATTGTCAATCAGCAATAAAACATCACGGTGCTCATCATCACGAAAATACTCTGCCATGGTCAGGGCTGCATGGCCGATTCGAAAACGGCTGCCGGGAGGTTCGTTCATCTGGCCAAAGACCATCACCATATTCGAAAGTACCCCAGCGGCTTTCATTTCCCGGTAAAGTTCTTCGCCTTCACGGCAGCGTTCGCCAATGCCGCAGAAAATGCTGACTCCCTGATGGTTGCCGATCATATTGTGAATCATCTCTGTCAGCAAAACGGTTTTACCTACACCTGCCCCCCCAAAAAGACCGGTTTTTCCTCCGCGTTCCAAGGGAACAAGCACATCAATTACCTTGATACCGGTCTCAAAAATTTCAGAGTGGGTTGAGTAATTCGACAGCGGCGGTGGAGCCTGGTGTACCGAACGCCATTGAGGATTTAACAAAGGGGCTTCGCGATCAATGGTATTGCCAAAAACATCAAACATTCGCGAAAGTATTTCGGGTCCAATCGGAGCCTGGAGGGGCCTTCCGGTGTTCAATACCGGCATTCCGCGTGCAAGCCCTTGTGTCGGGGTGAGTGCGATTCCGCGAACATGCGAAGCATCGCTTTGGGCCTGTACTTCAATTTGAATCTGCCCGGCGTGGCCGGCCTGGAGTATGGAATATATTGCAGGCAAAGGACCCTCAAAGTGAATATCGACAACGCTACCTCGCACAGCAACAATATTGCCGGTTGAACGGAATGGTACGGGTTTGTCCATTTTTACTTTCTGAGAATCTCCTCTAAAGAGGGTATCTACAGTTTCTAGTGTATCAGGTATGCTAAAAAAGCGCGTATCGACAGATAGAAAGGGATTTCTTCAGGTGGCTGAAAACGGGCTTTTGGAACTGACGGCTTTAGAGGCTTTGAATCTTATCAGCACTTCTGACTGTATTGGCTGGGGGGTGGCCATGCTGAGTGCAGGCTATGATTCCCCTGCACTGCGTCGTTTGGCGGGCTGCTATAGCCATGAACACCTGGCTGATGTCTTGCCCTGGCTGGAAAAATCAAGGCAGGAGTTGAAGCTTGAACGGCCTGAACTGGGAGCCCTGTTTCGCCCCTATTCGATCTGGCTGGCCCAGCAGATTTTGGGGGGGCAACTTGCGCCTGTGCTGGGTTTGAAGCGTTTGGCGCAACTCAATTACCAGCTCAGAGACTGGGATCCGCTGCTGCGTTTTTTCTGTGAATTGGACGATGCTGCTGATTTTTTACCCCAGGCGCCTGAAGAAGCGGGGTATCTATTCAAGGAATTGGAGTCTCTTTCGCTGATCGAATGCATACTGGAAGAATGCCGGCTGTTTTTGGCTTATTCTGAATTTGAGGCTTTGCCTGAAAGCCTGTTCCGTGAGGTTTTTTGCCCCACCTGTCAAACCCAGGCCTTGCCTGTTTATCGCCCGATGCCTGAACCCCTGTCTGAAAAGCTGAAACGGCTCTGGCAGGGGGTGGGCCGCCCCCGAGAAGCGGTTTGTACACAATGTGGTGCACGTGAGCTCTTGCGTTTGGATAGCCAGGCTGGGCGGCGCTGGTGGCTTGAAAACAGCGGTTCTTTGTCTGAGACAGAGTGAAGGTCTTAAAAAGATGTTTTTCTATTCTCGCGATACAAATTGAAATTTTTATAAAAATTAGCCAGACTTTAAACCAAGCTTTAATTTAAACAGGCCAGATCCTGGCACTTTGCGGCGATATGAAAACTATCATTACCGCGTAGAGGAACCTTGTATGAAAAAGATTTTTGCTTTGGCTTTCACCGCTCTGAGTTTGACAGCCTGCTCTGCCACCCCCTCCCTTTTGCCTGTAGCCTCAGGTTTTCAACCCCCTGCCCTGCGTGCAGCAGCGGCCGCACCCCGTCAGAACCTGAATGAACTCTTGCCCCTGCTCAAACAGATTTTTAAGAATGAATTGGCCGATGGCCTGCAAGCGGGGCAACCCAGCCCCGATATCAACCAAATTCTTGAACAGAAAGGGCCTGAGGCCTTTAAACTGCTCGCTGTGGATGCCTCGGCCCGCAAAGCGCTCTATCCCTATGCCGATCAAATGGTGATCAATGAATTCAATAAGCCCTCTCCCAGTGACAATGTCCCCCCGCTGAGTGCCCAAGAATTGCAGGCGCTTTTGCCGCGTCTGCAATCGGGAGATGTGATCCTCTGTGGCAATGATCAGTCTTTTGTGCATGGCATTCTCTATCTCGGTCGCGGAGAAATCGTGCATTCCCTGGCGACTCAGCCTGATATGCATGACCGTTTCCGCGGTGTGGTCAAAGAGAGCCTGGCGACCTATATTGCCCGCAGCCCCCGCGATACCTTTGTGATTTTGCGTGCCAAGGGCCAAAGTGCCGCCAATTTTACACCCGCCCTGAATTTTGCCATCAAACAGGTGGGCAAACAGTATGACAGCCTCTTTCTCTACCAGACCGATGAGCGCTTTTACTGTACAGAACTGGTCTGGTCAGCGCTGCGCCAGATCGCCCGTCCCCCGCGTGTCATGCCCCATCTTGTGAAATATGGCTGGGAAATGGTGACGGTAGAAGATTTTATGGATTCACCTGACCTTGAAACGGTTTGGACCCGCAATTATACCCGTCCCCCTGTGGGCAGAATGCACCGCTATTAAACCCAGAAATTTGCGTCAAAGCCCTCTGCCTGTAAACTGAAAGCAGAGGGTTTTTTCAATGCAAAATTGGCAGACATACAGGGCTGAACTTTGTTCGCAACTGAAGCGGCAGGGGATTTCTGAGCCTGTTCTCAGGGTGTGTAGTCACTTACCCCGCCATCTCTTTGCTCCCGAATTAAACCTGGAACAGGCCTATGCTGATCGTGCCATGCCATTGGGGCATGGACAGACCATTTCTCAACCTTCCTTGGTGGCCCGCATGACAGAGTTGCTTGAATTGAGTGGGCAGGAAAGGGTTTTAGAAATAGGCACGGGTTCAGGATATCAAACGGCTTTTCTTGCGTATTTGGCCCGTGAGGTCTTTACCCTGGAACGTATTTCTGAGCTTTCCTATCAGGCGGCGAAACTTCTCCTGGAACAGGGCCTGCGCAATATTCATTTCAAAATCGGCGATGGTTATCTAGGCTGGGCAGAACAGGCCCCTTTTGACCGGATTTTACTGACGGCTGCTCCCCCCCAACTTCCTGAAGCCTTGCTCGGGCAACTGGCAGAGGGCGGTTTGCTTGTAGGGCCTGTTGGACCTCAGTATGAGGTTCAAAAGCTGCTGCGTGTGCGCCGCAGGGCTCAGAAATTGGAATATGAAAGCTGCGGCGATGTGGTTTTCGTGCCGATGCTCAAGGGGCTTTGAACCTAAGCGCTAAAATCATCCAAGGCGGCAGCCCGCAAATGGGCATGGTTTTTCTTTTCCTGAGCAGCGGCAAGGGCCATTTGCGTGAGCGGGTGGTCAAAACGTTTTAAGACCTGAGCGGCCTGGGTGCTGACATGTTCATCCGGATCATTCAGGCATTCGATCAAGGCCGGAACAGCTTCGTTGTCGCCAAGTTTGCCCAAGGCTTTGACGGCCAGATAACGAATATCTGCTTCTGTGTCGCGCAGGGCCTGGATTAAAGCCGACTTTGCTTCTGGGGCCCCAATTTCGCCCAAGGCCCGGGTCGCCAGAAAGCGCAGTTCTGCATCCGTTTCCTGTAAGGTTTGAATCAGAGAGGGGACGGCCTGGCGATCGCGCATTTCACCCAAGGCATTGATAATTTGGGCCCGGTGTACGAAATCGGGCTCCTGCAGTTTATTCAGCATGGCTGAAACAGCAGGGCCGTTGATCATGCCCAGGGCTTTGGCCACGTGGCTGCGCACTTCCTGTTCAGGAGCACTCAGGGTTTGCAGCAGTTCAGGAATGGCCTCTTGGGCACCCAATCTTCCCAAAGCCAAGGCCGCAGCAGAGCGCAATTCAGAAACAGGAGCCTGTAGTGCCTGTTTCAAAGCCGGAATGGCCTGAGGGCTGGCCAATTGGCCCAGGGCCTGTGCGGCTTCTGTGCTCAATTCAGGGAGGGGGGATTGAAGTTCAGCAAGCAGGCCATCCAAGGCCAGGGGATCTTTGAGAATACCCAGGGCATGAATGATTTGTTTTTTGACTTCAAGTACGCTTGAGGGCAGTTTTTCAATCAGGAGCGGCACGATCGGTGTATAACGGAGTTTCTCAAAGATCTCGATAATCCGTACGCAGACTTCAGCCGGTTGGTTTTCTAAGGCTTTTTCGAGTTCAGGCAAGGCTTTTTCGCCAATTTTAAGCAGGGCCTCCATGGCGGCCGCATGAATCCAGAAATGTGGGCTTTGCAGCGCTTTGAACAGAGTGGGAATGGCTTCCTGATCGAGTTTGACCAAGGCTTGAGCTGCGGCTGTGCGCACATGGGGTTCAGGATCTCCCAGGGCTTCACCCAAGAGGTGAAGGCTTTCGGTTGCCTTGAGTTCACCCAGGGCCGTAACGGCTTGGGCTCTTACCCATTCACTGTCACTTAAGGTTTCAACCAGGGCTGAGACCACGCTGGGTTGTCCTGAACGCCCCAATCCCTGAACAGCCCAGGAGCGCACCTCGGTATCGTCATCCTGGAGGGCTTCAATCAAGGCTGAAACTGCGACAGGAAAGTGGGATATTCTGCCCAGCGCCTTTACTGCTTCGCGGCGAACGGTGGTTTCTGGATCGTGAAGGGCCTCACACAGGGCAGGCAGAGCGGGTTCTCTTGCGATTTTTCCCAAAGCTTGTGCGGCTTTCAGGCGAACACCGGCTTCGGGTGAACTCAGGGCATTTTTTAAAGCGGGGATACTTTGTTCTTCTCCCATTTCGCCCAGTGCTTCAGCTGCTTTTTCACGAATTTCGGCATTGCGATCCATCAGGGCGCTGTGTAGGAAGGGAAGGGCAGCACTGCCCATTTTTGCCAAGAGATCGACAGCGTATTTGCGTTCGCCTGCAGAACCCTCCCTGAGTTGTTGTGCCAGGTACTCAAGATCTTCTACCATCTGCTATTCCCCCACGGATACACAATCATTTCGTAGTATTATCGCACAGGGACTTTCTAAAAAACTATTTTTGACTGGGATGATTTTTCAATTCGGTGCTGTAAAGGGTTTCAAACTGCAGGCGGGCAGAAACTCCGAAATGATCAGAGAGAAAATAGCCTTCAATCGGCTTGTTGTGCGTGACCTGGGCTTCAATCAAGCTGGTTTTATAGGTGTTCTGTTTGAGCACATGAATATAATCCAAACGGGTACCTTGCGTTTTGCCCTTTTTATAGAGATTGGAAGGGTCTGAGGTATAGCCGGGATCCTGTGGGTGAAGGGTGCGCCAGACATCGATCAAAGGCAAGCGGCGATTCAGATCCAGATATTCGGGATAATCGGGAATCATATTGAAATCACCGGTAATCACAGTGGGATAGGGAGAATTGTTTTGAGCAATAAATTCTTGAAGGACTTTATTGTCTTCATTGATACGAATTTTTTCAGCCACTGGCTTGTTTTCTGCCTGGTAGTGGGTGGTGTAAACGTCAATCGCGCCCAGACTGGGGTGGTCGATACGGGTAAAAAGCACGCCTTTGCGAGCCAAACAATCGGCGACGGTGCAGTTGCCAAATTGGCGGAAATCGTTGCGGATGATCGGATATTTAGACAGCACGTAGAGCCCGCTGCCCAATTTCAGCCCACTGTTGTTCCAGCGCAGATGATAGGGAAAACGTGTACTTTTGCGAAGTACTTCGATATCGTTTGAGAAGGTTTCCTGAAGCGTGACCACGTCATAGTCGTTCAGGGTCTGGCCCAAACGTTCAAAACGAGCTTTGCGGTCTTTGACCAGAATGCTGGGCAGGCCCCAAACATTGAGAGTTAAAATTTTGAGCTCGCCTTTGCTGTCTTTGAGCTGGGCGGGCACAGGTGTCATGGGGGTCGCTGCGCTGGGGGTTGGAGAAGGTTGGGCCAGAGCAGGATCTGCAGGAAGATTATAGGCGCTGTTGCCCGAGGCTACATCGGGAGGCAGACTGGCGTCATAATTATTGCTGGTATAGGTATTTTGGGGGGTTGTGTTATAAGCATTGGGATCGGTATAGCTGTTGGTGGCATAGGCATTGGGGTCGGTATAGCTTCCTGTGCTGGCAAAACCATAGCTGCTATCGGTGGGATAGGCACCACTGGTTTGAGCTGAACCATAGGGGTTGATTTGGGAGTTTAGGCCCTGTTGACCGTAAAAAGCACCAGCCACCATCGGGGACTGACCACAGGCGGTCAGTAAGCCCAGCAGGCCCAGCGCTAATAATTTTTTTATAATCACAGTTTTACCCAAATATAACCTTCTTTACGGATTATATGGGTTTTCGATCTAAAACTTGCCTCTTGAGGTCTAAAAAATTTAGAATATTTGGACAATAGACTATTTCTGGAAAAGTTTCTCCATGCTATTTGAACAACCCTTTGTGATCCCTGCTATCGCAATCTTTGTCTTGTCTCTTCCTTTGATCTTTGGGCTTGTTCAGCCCAATCGATACTTTGGCTTTCGCAATGCAAACACCCTGTCGAATCCTGAAATATGGTTTAAAGTCAACCGTATGACAGGTTTTGGTTTGAGCTTTGCGAGCTATTCCAGCCGAAACGTTTCCTGAAAAGGGAGTGTCTGCTGTTTCAGTGGATTAAGCTCCGAGTGTCAAAAAGTTAGAGTTGATAACCCGGTTTGCCCTCAAATTCGTAGAGATGTTCGGTTTTGATCCAATTCAGCCCAGAATTTAAAATTTTATCAAGCAAATGGATCACTTCTTGATGTTGGATCGGCCTGCGATTTTTGCTGAGAAAACGGCAACGCCAAAGATCCGTGTATTCAATTTCTGATTGTGGCTTGGGCCAGATTTGGGTTTCACGGTTGCTGAGCAAAACCAATTCAGAATGGGGTCTGGCCAGCGCTTCCAGTTTTTTGCGCAGCGTATCGGGCTCTTGTGAGGGCCCATTCAGAAAGATATCCACACCCACCAAATCCTTATGTAGCACAGGGCGTTGCATGGGCGGAGAGAGCGTGATCGGGCTGTGGTTTTGATAGCGAACAGCTTTGAGATGCATGGGTTCCTGGCCGAGTCGGTCGATAACTGCTTGTGCGAAACTGGCGGTTCCCACGCGGGATTTGCTGCCCGCATGCCAGATATCGTAAGTATGAATGCCTTCTTCAATGGTTTTGAGCCAGGCATTGTGCACCCATTCGGCGACATCTGCCTGTTCCAGATGGCGCAGCATCATCACTGCAGCCAGGATCATGCCCGAAGGATTGGCCTGATCGCGCCCTGCTTTTCCCGGTACTGAACCGTGAAAGGTTTCAAACATCGCACAGTCTTCACCCAAATTGGCAGAGCCTGCCAAACCAATTGAACCCGCCAATTGGGCAGTCATATCGGTGAGCAGATCGCCATAAAGATTGGGGGCCACAATGATATCAAACTGTTCAGGATTTTCTGCCAGACGGGCCACACCAATGTCTACGACCCAATGTTCATTTTCAAGATCGGGGTATTCGCGCGCGATTTTACGGAAAATCTGGTGAAACAGGCCATCGGTCATTTTCATAATATGGTCGCGGGTAAAACAGCTAACTTTTTGGCGAAAATGCGTGCGTGCGTATTCAAAGGCATAGCGGATAATTTTCTCACTGCCGGTATGGCTGATCAGGCGCGTACATTGGGTCACATCGGGGCTCAGCCGATGTTCCAGTCCGGCATAGAGATCTTCTTCATTTTCGCGGATAATCACGACATTCATAGCCGGGTGGCGGGTTTGAACATAGGGAAAATAAGATACGCAGGGGCGGATATTGGCGTATAGACCCAATTTCTTGCGAATAATCACGTTGGGGCTGCGAAAGCGACAATCCGGGGGGGTACTGACAGGTGCTTTCAAGAGCACGCGTGTGCGTCGGATCGAATCCCAGGCCTTGGGGGTGATACCTGATTTATAACCCGCAGCATAGGCTTGAGAGCCCATAATCACTGGCTGCACTTCAATCCGTGCGCCTGCTGCCTTGAGAATTTTCAGTGTGGCTTTGGTGATCTCAGGGCCGACGCCGTCCCCGTGGGCAACACTGATCAAACGCTTGGTCTCCATCGTTTTTCTTTCTTGCTTTGCTGCTTTCAGTATAGCGTATCGTTTGACACTCCCTTCCCTCAAGGAAAGGGATTCTCAAGCTACGCTTGTGGCAACCCACTACGTTAAC
>PFGG01000015.1 GCA_002783405.1 bacterium (Candidatus Blackallbacteria) CG13_big_fil_rev_8_21_14_2_50_49_14
TGCCTACTTTTTCCTGTACAGACCCTGCTCTATGCCTCTGTTCTTGCTTTTCTCAACTGAACTCAAAAATTCAGTCTTTCATTCTGAAGCACTGTGCGAAACTTGATTTCTACCCTGGATTGATGCGAAGATGTCAGAAAGTTGAGTCCCCTTCAGAACCCAAATCTTAAGCATTCATTTTGAGGAATGGATTTGAAAAAAGCACTTTCAACCGATCAGATTCAGAGACTCTTTCCCTGGATTCCCCACGGCCCTGTTCTGGATCTGGGGGCTGGTGAAGGAACCTGGTCACAGATTCTCAGCCACTATGGCTTTGAGGTGACGGGCCTGGAATCTGATCCCCACAGGGCAGAAGCCTTTCAGCAAAACCTGCCCAAGCTAACCCTGCTTCAGAAAGATTTGCGCGAGGTTGATTTGGGGAATGAAGCTTGGGCCTCAATATTTTGCCTGAATCTGTTTCCGTTCTTGCCCCAGTCAGAACATGCCCAGGAACTGAAACGCATAGCTAAAGCCCTGGTTCCTGGGGGCGTGCTTGTCTTTTCAAGTTTTAGTTCAGAGGATCCGGGGGCGAACCACTCTTTTGCGAGATCGGTGAGCGGTGAGGTCTTGCCGACAGGGATTCTCAGTTTAGAGAGCTTAAAACAATATTTCTCAGATTGGGAAATCTGGTTTGAATTTTCGGGACGCGTAAGCGATCACCACCCCCCTTTGGGCGCGCATGAACATGGGCTGGTTCAACTCATTGCCCGGAAGCCCGAGCCTGAGCCTGCAGCTACGGTCTGGGAGACTCTGCCGTATTTGGGAGCGGGTTTGGGCTGGCGCCCCCCACTGGAGGGGTTGTTTGCCCATGAAGGGGTTGCAGATTTTATCGAAATCATGACAGATGATTTTCTCGATCCTGTTTGGGATGCCTCGCTATTGCGTTTATCACGACACTATCCTGTGATTCCCCATGGGGTTGAGCTGTCTGTGGGCAGCTGTGAAGGCCTGGATCCTGAGTATCTCTTGCAGGTCAAACGAATTCTTGCACGTTGCAAGAGCCCCTGGTGGAGTGACCATTTGTGTTTTACCCATGGCAGTGGGATCAAAACCTGGTCTCTCAATCCTTTGCCCTGCACTGAGGAGGCTTTGACGGTGGTGCTTGCCAATGCCAAGCATGCGATCAAAACCGTAGGGGCCCCACTTTTGCTCGAAAATCCAGCCTATTACTGGCGTCCCGAGCTTTCTGAGCAATTAACAGATGCCGCGTTTTTTCGCAAAATCGTGCTTGAAGCAGACGCCGGCATTCTATTGGATGTGGCCAATCTGTATGGGAATGCCAAAAATTTGGGTCTGGATCCCTATGCCTTTATTGAGACCTTGCCTGCCGATCGCATCATTCAAATCCATTTGGCGGGGGGACGCATCTATAAAAACATGATCTTTGATACCCATGATCAGGCGATCTTCAAAGAAACCTGGGAATTGCTGAAGTTTGTTTTGCGAAGGTCTGGGGTGAAAGCTGTTTCGATTGAGCGAGACGATCGCTTTGACGATTTACAGGCCTTGATTGCTGAAGTGGATACTGCCAGACAGTTGCTGGGGTTACGCGTATGAGCTTGAAAGGCTGGGAAGAAACCTGGCTGAAACTGATGTTGAACCCAGAATCTCATCAAGAACTTATTTCTCAGGAGAACCCTGCGTTGAGCGAAGCAGAACGTCAGGCGCTAGCCAGCCTGCCGCAGGACTTGCTTTCAGAAATTGCAGGTGCTGTTCAAAGAGGAAGAATTTCTGTGCTTTATTCCAGTTTGCCCGCCCGTCTAAAAGCAAAACTCGCTCCCAAGCTTTTACGCAAATGGGCTCAAACCTATGCCCTGGCTTTTCCTGGTGCCCAGGTCTATCCGCCTGAAAAAGGCTTGGACCCTTGGCTGGCCTGGATTGCTGCCCAAGCAGAGAATCAAGATCAGCCCTGGCTACAGGATTTAATCGCCTATGAGCGCTGCCTTTTAAAACTTAAATTTTATCAAGCGCCCTGGCTGGCTACGGAGAGCCCTTCACTGAGATTGGCTTCATCGGCTGGTTTGCTTGTTGCAGGCCCTGATTTTGATCTGCTTCTCGATTCAAGAGTATATCCTGTCGAGATCTATGTCTCTCAACCCTTTACAGGCTGGCTGATTTGGAAAAGTGCGCATCAAAACCATCACCTGAAACTGCATTGGGGCTTGTATCTCGTGCTGCAAATGCTGGATGGTTTGCGCGCATGCGAGGCCTGTTTGGCGGAATTGTTTCACGCTTACCCTGAATTAAGAGCTGAAAGCGAAACGCTTTCTGCTTGGTTGAGCTGGCTTCAGGCGCAAGAATTGCTGATTTGAGAATTTTAATTAAAATTTAGCAATTTTTAGCTGCTAAATGGGTATGATAGAGCTAGACCTGAATCATGATCACCAAGGAGTCCCTGCATGAATCTGAAGTTTCCCTCCGGTGCCACCCCGCCTGAATTTGGGGGGCCCCTCAATCCGAGCAAATCCAAAAACCCTGAAAAAACCGTCGAAAAAATGCCGCTTCCTCCGCTTGAATCTGAATTAAAACCCCGCGATCTTCAAGACGCCCAAGTGTTTCCCCACAAAGAACTTCCCCAGACCAAAGTCCATCTCTGTGCCTGGCATCCTGAACCTGATGAAGGCAAACACCCCCCCAAAATGCACCAATGTGCCTTTTATCCTGATCAAGATCCCAAAGGGGAAAAACACCCGCCCAAAATGTATCAGTGTGCCTATTTCCCCGATCAGGAAGAAGAGCGTCATCTGCAACCCAAGCATGAACACAAACATATGGATCAGGAAAATCATTTTCCAGATCAGCCCCCCGGTATCTACCAATGCTCTGCCAAAATTGAACCGGGCAAACTTCCTGGCAGTGGAATTTATCAATGCTCAGCTAAAATTGAGCCCGATAAAGGTTTCCCAAACTCGATTTACCAATGTACTGCAAAATTGGATGATTAAAGGCCCATAAAAAAAAAACTCCCCTTTTGGGGAGCTTTTTTATGAACGCTTTGGGGTGCCTTACAGGTTCAGACTGAAAAATCCTCAACCCGAATAATACTGTAAATTTCTCGTGTGGTTTCAAGTTGGCGGATTTGGGCAATGGCCTGTCTCAGTTTTTGATCCGAGACGGGGTGGGTAATAAAGACCAGTTCGGCATCGCCTTCTTCTTCTTTGCGTTGCAGCAGGGTATGCACAGAGATATCTTCTTTCCCCAAGAGGGTGCCAATTTGCCCTAAAACCCCAGATTTATCGGCGGTCAGAATTCTGACATAGTAGCGGTTGACCACGGTTTCCAACTGGCTCAATTCAACATGCTCGCCGCCGTGTTGACAGGCCATGAGCATATTGGGCGGATTGTCCAAGTCTGTGACAATATTGAGAATATCACTGACAACGGCACTGGCCGTGGGCAGGGAACCCGCACCCTGGCCATAAAACATAATATCTCCAGCGGCATCCCCTTTGAGCAGAATAGCGTTAAAGACCCCATTCACTGAAGCCAGGGGATGATCTGCGGGAATCATGGTGGGATTGACGCGGGCCTGAAAATGACCGTCTTCCTGTTTGGCAATCGCCAAGAGTTTGATCACATAGCCAAATTGTTTGGCATATTCAATATCCCGGCTGGCAATCCGGGTAATGCCCACCCGGTGGATCTGTTTCAGGGGCATGCGTTGTTCAAAGACCAGCGAGGAGAGAATCGCCAGCTTATAAACTGCGTCGAAGCCCTCTACATCATCGGTAGGATCGGCTTCTGCATACCCTTTGGCTTGCGCTTCGCTCAAAACCTCTTGAAATTCCCGGCCTTCTTCTGTCATGGCACTGAGAATATAATTGGTGGTTCCGTTGATAATGCCATACATGGAGAGCAATTTATTGGCGACCAAACTGCGTTTAATCGTCTGAATAATCGGCAACCCGCCTGCGACAGCGGCTTCAATATAGAGGGATACTTCATTTTCGCTGGCGGCATCAAAGAGCGCATCGCCATGCTGTGCGATTAGGGCTTTATTGGCCGTTACGATATGTTTACCTGAACCAATTGCCTGGAGCAGATATTCTCGGGTGGGGTCGACTCCCCCCATGACTTCGACAATAATTTGAATTTCTTCATCTTCAAGAATCTCAGCAGGATCCTCTGTCAAGAGGGCGGGATCCACCCCTTCACGTACCCGGTTCAGATCACGCACCAGGATTTTGCTCAATTCAAGCTTTGCACCGCAGCGGCGGGCATACTCTTGTGATTTTTCCTGAAGCAGTTTCACCACACCACTTCCCACGGTTCCGCAACCAAGCATTCCGATTTTGACTGTTTGCATCTTATTTTCCTTTGTATTCAACCTTGAGGGTGTTTACCAATTTGTTGACGCCATCTTCAACAAAAACATATTTGCCATGTAGGTTTTCGCCTTTTGCACCCACTTCTGCTGTGACCTTGCCTCCGCTCCAATCATAGGCGTTGGGGGAAAAACTTAATCTTACCTGATAGGAGCCTGCAGAGATAGGTTTGAGGGGTTTTAATTTCAAGCTGAAGGCCTGATCTTTGATCATGCCAAATTCCTGAACCACCACATTCTTGCTGTAATTGCCTTCAAATTTGGGATCCAAGAGTGTTACCAGAATTTGGGACTGATCGGGTAAATTGCTGCTGCCTTTTACCTGCCAGGCTTCTGGCCCTGGAGAAATCTCTGCTTCAAGGGTATATTGTTTGCCCTCGGGGGCACAACTCAGCAAAACTGTTGTCAGTAAAAAAAATAAACTCTTTCTCACTGTCCGGGAACCTCGACTTTTTGATCCTTGCCTACATTCATTTCAATATACACTTTTCCTTCCATGACAATTTCTTTGTCACGGGTTTTTACATCGAGTTTATCTGCTTCAAAATAGGTTTTTTTATGGGTCAAGACCTTGGAGCGGGTTGTGCTTTTTAAAGTTTCATCCTGTTTTGACCAAAACATTTCATCGGTTTCAACAATATCACCGGCATCGGTGATCAGACGGACTTTATCGTACATGGTCAGGTTTTCGAGTTGTAAATCATATTCTGCCCGTTTGGCTTCCCATTGGATATTTCTGGGCGTCGGATTGGGGGCCTGAACCTCAGCGGAGAGCTCCTGATCCCAATCCTTCAGGTTATAAAACTCGCCGTGTGGCTTCGTTTTGCCTTGAAAAAAAACATAGCGGTTGTCTTTGCTAATTTCGATCTGGTCTGCAAAAATACTGAAAAACCGTGTCCCCGATTTTTTTCCCAAGAGTTCAACATTAAAAAACCGAATACCCACCTGGTCATCAGGTTTGGCCTTGTTGGTGGGGGCCGCTGGGTTATGCGCACCCATTTTCCAAAAACCATAGGAAAGCCCCAGAATAATTCCCAGGGTGAGCACGGGGGTGATCACAGGGGTGAGCAAGGCCACTATTTTTTTTCTCAGGGAAGTTTTGGGGGGCGATGTTTTTTCTTTGCTCATGTCTCACTCAAACGGGGAATAAAAAAACTGATGCGGGTATCGCCATAGTTTCGGGTTTGCTGAAATTGCCAGTTTTGCAGGGTTTCAAGTTCAAGCTGGCGATCTTTGCGATGTTCGATACAGAGTTTGGTATTCGGTTTTCCCCATTCCGAGACGGTTTGGTCCAAGACCTGCATCAGCGGTCGGTAGACCGGGCTGGCATAGGGAGGATCGATATAAATCAGATCGACGGGCTCACGACTGCGGCGCAAAAAGACCAAGAGATCCGCTGGAATGACCTGGGCCTGTGCTTGAATTTCAAATTTTTCAATATTTTGCCGAATCAAACCCGCAGCACGTTTGTTCTTTTCTACAAATATTACTTTTTCAGCCCCCCGGCTTAAGGCTTCAAAGCCCATGATGCCACTGCCGGCACAGAGATCCCAGCAGACGGCATCCACAAGCTCATCTTTCAGGATTTGAAACAAAGCCTCGCGCACTTTTGCAGAGGTGGGGCGTATCTCAGGTATATCCAGCCATTTGAGCGAGCGATTGCGCCATTCTCCGCCACTGATTCGCAACACTTAAGGCAACCTCATGCCAAAGAGCTGAAAGAGAAAGGCATAGATATCGGCATGTTCTTCCAAACGTTTTTGAATCGGCTTGCCTGCCCCGTGGCCCGCTTTGGTTTCAACGCGTAAGAGCACAGGATTTTTTCCCTCGCTGGCAGCTTGCAGGGCCGCTGTAAATTTATAGGCATGGGCGGGCAAGACCCGGTCGTCGTGGTCAGCGGTGGTGATCAAGACAGGGGGGTGGGCCTGGGGCTTGTGAATTCGATGCAGGGGCGAATAGGCATACATAAATTTGAAGTCTTCAGGATTTTCAATCGCATTGCCATATTCGGGGATCCAATAGCGCCCGACCGTAAAGAGATGGTAACGCAACATATCCAGTACGGGCACTTGGCAAATCGCAGCCCCAAAGAGATCGGGTCTTTGTAATAGTGTGGCGCCCACCAGCAGTCCCCCATTGCTTCCGCCTTGAATCGCAAGTCGCGAGGGTTGGGTATAGCCTTGTTTGATCAACCACTCGGCAGAGGCGATCAGATCATCAAAGACGTTTTGTTTGTTTTGGAGCATGCCAGCACGGTGCCAGGCCTCTCCGTATTCTCCTCCCCCTCTCAAATTGACAACCGCATAGACCCCACCCTGTTCTAGCCAGAGCAATTCAGTCGGTGAAAACCAAGGCGTCAAGGAAATATTAAAGCCCCCATAGCCATAGAGCAAAACAGGATTTTTTCCATTCAATTGCAGATCTTTGCGGTGGGTCAGATAGATGGGGATTGGGGTGCCGTCCTTGGAATTTACAAAGACCTGGGTGGTGGTATAGGGGCTGGCATCAAATTGAATTTCTGGGGCCTGGAGTATGTTTAATTTTCGCGTTTTAAAATCAAAGCGGTACCCGGTTTTGGGAAAAAGAAATGAGGTAAAGCCAAACAGCATTTCGCTGTCCTCGCGATCCCCGGTAATGCCCGAGATCGAGCCGGGAACAGGGAGCGCAATTTCATATTCAAATTTCCCAGTGGGCGCATAAACCCGTAAGCGTGAATGCGCATCATGCAGCCACCCTGTTACCAATTGATGGTTTACAAATTGGGCGAAACTGAGTACATCCTTTTGTTCTGGGATGATTTCAACCCAGTCTTTTACTGCGGGTTTGAGAGGATCGATGGCTACGATGCGTTTTCGCGGGGCCTTTAAATCGGTTTCGAGATAAAATCTGCCTGCCTGGTAATCAATCACCGTATAGCTGGCATCTGCCTGATCCAGCAATCTGACAATCGGGCCATTCTTCTGAAGATCTTTGTAATACAGTCGGTTTTCTGGTTCGGTTCCCTTTGACCCATAGAGCAAGAGAAATCTGCCGTCTTCGGTGAGGGTTGGGTAAAACGAAAGCTCTGGCAGGTCTGGCCGGGCATAAATTTCGAGATCCTCACTGACAAGAGAATTCAAACGATGCCAATATACCTTGTTGTTTAAATACTGTTCTTTTTCAGGCACGGTTCCAGGCTGGGGATAGCGATTGTAAAAAAAACCTGAATTGTCATGTTTCCAGGCTATGCCAGAGAATTTTAAGTCTTTTAAGACTTCAGGAAGATCCTTACCTGTTTGAAGATCGCGAATTCTGACCTCCTGCCAATCACTGCCACTCTGTGAAAGTGCATAGGCCATATAGCGGCCATCGTGGCTGAATTTAAGATCAGAAACGGCTACCGTGCCATCTTTGCTGAGCTGATTTGGATCCAAAATCAGGCTGGCTGAATCCGTTAAGCTCTTTTGATAATACAGAACCGATTGATTCTGAAGGCCATTGTTTTTCCAAAAGGCATAGGCTTTTCCTGCTTTAAAGGGCACACCCGTACGGGGATAATTTTGCAGCGTTTCCAAGCGCTTGAAGATCTGTGCGCGTTGCGGAAATTGATTGAGATAATTTTGGGTTAATTTATTTTCGGCTTCAACCCAGGCTTTGGTTTCGGGGCTGTCGATATTCTCGAGCCAACGGTAAGGGTCGGCAACTGAAGTGCCGTGATAATTTTCGATCAGAGGGTGCTTGGGAGCTTCAGGGTAGGCGTAAGCGAGAGCTGGGGCTGTGAATCCATTCAATACGAAGCAGAGCGTCAGAAGGCGCCATTTGAGTTTCTGCATTTATTCCATCTCCGATTCAGAATTGGCGTGCGGTAAAGGCTTTATGAAATAATACCCCTCTAAGCCCTGTTTAAAACCTAAACTCAGAAAAAGATTTTCGTGGCCGGGCTGGGCTCCGATGAACAAGCTGGTCGGAGAGATCTCACAGGCCCGAAGCAGCAATTCTGAAAGAATTTCTTGTCCTGGATAATCCGGGTGAATGAGAATGTCTGGGAGGGTGCTGAAAAAATAACCATCGGAGAGAATTCTGACGCAGCCCACCAATTTGTGATGATCCCAGGCGCAAATATTGACGGTATTTTGTAGGGCCCGCGCGGTTTGCAGCCTGTCGAAATGCTGTCTCAGTACCCGTTCGGCGAGTTTGAGAAAAGCGTCAGCGGTGAGGTGGGTATCGTCACTGCGGTACAGGATAGAGTGGGCTTCGTTGGGGTTCATCAAAAACTATCCTCTGCTTATTTTGGCGAATTCGGAGCTGCGCCACTTTGATCGGCTTCTGTGGCCAGGGCGACATTTTTAATATTGGCTTTGCGCAGCAGCGAGAGCACTTGAACCACGTATTCATAGGCCAGATTTTTGTCGGCAGCCAATACCACGCGACGGTTTAAATTGCCTTTGAGCTCACGCTGGATTTCAGAAACCAAACCAGAAACAGTGACGGAACGCTCATTGACGAAGACCGTGCCTGAATCGTTGATCGAGACCATCACATCTTCCATGCTGACAGAGTCTTGAGAGCCTGAGGCCGGTAAATTGGTTTGGATCGCGCTTTGAACAGAGGGCAGAAAAGCCATGACGGCCAAAAACAAGACCAAAATCATCATCACGTCGATCATCGGGATGATTTCAAAGCGAATTTCTTTACGACGCTTACTGCGTCCATTGCTGAACATGCTTGGATTTGCCTGGAACTTAAGGTATAATTCTCATCCATCATAGCACCAATTCAAGCAAAAAGGCAGAATTCCGAAAGCATGACAGCATCAATGAAAACCCTGCTGCTGGCTACCTTTCTGGCGGCCTGTAGCGCCTGTCAGATTAAACCACCTGTGGATCAAGACAAGTATATTGTTTTTGGGAAATCGAAAGACGCTGTCACCCTCGATCCTGCAGATACCACAGATGGAGAATCCTCTGCTGTTGTTCTGAATATTTTTGAGCCGCTCTTGCGTTTTCAACGTGAAAAAACCCTGGTGGAACCCTGCTTGGCTACTTCCTGGCGTGTTTCTGAGGACAAGCTCACCTGGACCTTTCAATTGCGTAAAGGGGTCAAATTTCATGATGGAACCCCTTTGACCGCTGAAGCCGTAAAATTTAATTATGATCGACAAATGGATGAGAAAAGCCCCTGGCGCTTCAAAGGCAAAATGGAATATTGGCATCTTTTCTTTGGGGCGGTTGAGAAGATTGAAGCCCCAGCTGAAGACACCCTGGTCTTTCATCTGAAGCAGGCCGATGCGACCTTTATGACCAATTTGGCGCTGTTTAATATGGGCATTGCCAGCCCCGCTGCGATTCAGAAATACGGCGAAAATATTTTTAAGAATCCAGTCGGCACAGGTCCCTACCGCTTTAAAAAATGGGTTCGCAACGAAAAGATTATGTTGACGCGGAATCCGGATTATTGGGGCGAAGCTCCCAAAATAGATTTGTTAATCTATAAACCGGTTCCCGACAATGCGGTCAGATTGCTAGAGCTTGAAAATCACTCCATCGATGTGCTGGATGGGATCAACCCCGATGATGTGCCGCGAATTCGCAAGAATCCCAGCTTGAAATTGATTACCCAACCCGGCTTGAACGTGGGCTATCTTGCCTTGAACAATGCCAAGAAACCCTTTGACAATGTCAAGGTTCGCCAGGCGATCAATTACGCGATCAATAAACCCGCTTTGGTGAAAGCGTTCTTTGCCGAAGGAACCCTGGGCACAGTTGCTGTGAACCCAATGCCCCCGACTGTTTGGGGCTATAATAGCCAGATCAGGGACTATGATTATAATCCTGAAAAGGCAAAAAAACTTTTGAGAGAGGCAGGGTATCCGGAGGGCTTTAAAGCCAAACTCTGGACCATGCCGATTGCAAGACCCTATATGCCCCAACCGCAACGCATTGCTGAAGCCATTCAAGCAGATTTGAAAACAGTGGGCATCGAAACACAAATTGTTTCATTTGAATGGGGAACCTATCTCGATAAATTGTCAAACAGCGAGCACGATATGGCGCTCGCCGGTTGGATTGGCGATAACGGAGATCCTGATAATTTTCTGTATACCTTGCTCGACAAGGACAATACCGTCAAAGGATCTGCCGCGAATTATGCCTTTTATCAAAGTCAGGCGGTACATGAACTCTTGGTCAAAGCCCGTACGGTCTATGACCAATCAGAACGTACCCAGCTCTATGAACAGGCCCAAGTGCTGATTAAACAGGATGCACCTTGGGTTCCGCTCTTTCATTCCACGCAGATGATGGCCACTTTGGCTGGGGTAGAAGGTTTTTACCTGCATCCCGTGGGAGAGAAAAAATTTAATTCGATTTACTGGACCAAAGGAAGGAATAAATAAATGGAACGTACCTTTTTAGCAGTTAAACCCGATGCCGTGCAACGCGGTCTCGTGGGTGAAATCATTGGCCGTTTTGAAGCCCGTGGATACAAACTTGTGGGCATGAAGATGATGCAGGTTTCTCGTGAAACCGCAGAAACCCATTATGGTGAGCACAAGGGCAAGCCCTTTTTTGATGGCCTTGTTGACTTTATTACCTCTTCTCCAATCGTTGCCATGGTTTGGGAAGGCAAGAATGTGATTCTGGCTGCGCGTAAAATGATGGGCGCTACCAATCCCCAGAACGCTGAGCCCGGCACCATCCGTGGTGATTTTGCCGTCGATTTCGGTATGAACGCAATTCACGGTTCAGATTCGCCTGAATCTGCAGCCCGTGAAATTGGCATTTTCTTCAAACCTGAAGAAGTGATCAGTTGGGATCGTGCCAACGATCGTTGGATTATTGAATAAATTTCATTGAATGAAGGGGAGAGGGTTCTGCCTTCTCCCTTTTTTATGCCTGTTTTTATCGACCCAAGCAAGTTTTTGAATATCAGACGATATAACCTGGATATAATACAAACTTAACCAGGTAGCTATGCCCAGTATTGCAGCACTTCATCCCAGCCAGAACCTCCCCCCCCAAACGGCTATTCGCTCCCAAGCGGTTCAAACAACGCAAAAGTCTCAGGCCATTCAATCGCCTCAAGACCAACTCAAATTGAGCGGCAAAGCTGCCCCTGGCCCTTTACCCCGTGACGGCATCCTGTTTTTGGGCATGAATCCTCAGTCCAGTAACGAACTCAAGGCCTTGCGTGCCAGTCATGCCCCAGTGCGTGAACTGAAGAGTGAAAATGGGAAAATCGAGGGCTTTGATCTGAATCAAGCCCCAGGAAGAGCGGCTTTTATCGCTGCCCTTGAACTCAGCCCTGAGCGAGCCCAGGCATTCAGCCAGCTCTTAGAACAGGCCCAAGCAGAGGGGCGCGATGAATTGGCACAGCTTGCGAAAATTTGGAAAGGCTCAGAATTGGGACAGAAGATTCCCGGACGGGTCGTGATTTCAGGCCATAGCAATGGTCTCAAAATCTGGAGTGAAGCGGGGCGTGGCAGCCTGCAACTGAGTGAAATCGCCCATCTTGCCAAAATCTTTCCGGCTGCTGCCGCTGAAATTGAAGATCTGCATATCAGTGCCTGCAATACAGGTTATCGCAGCAATATCGCCTATTGGCAGGATGTTTTTCCCAATCTTAAAACCTTTTGGGCCTATACCCACACCGCCCCCTCCAGTGCCTATGCTTCACCTGCCCATCTCAGAGCCTGGGAAAAAGCCACACGGGGCCCTGCTGAAAACCTGAACCGCAAAAGCTTACAAAAAATCCTTTCAGGCGCAGTCCGCTCTGAAAATCTTGCGCTCTGGTCCAAACAAAGCGATTATCAATCAAGTCTTTCCACCCAGGCCCATAACAGAGACGATCTCATGCTGGTGGTCAACCGCTACCTTCAGGGAGAGGAAGCGGTTGCAAATCCCCAAACGGGCCCACTGAAACTTGCCTATGACCAGCTCCAATCCTTGCGGGGAGAAACAGGGGACAGCAGTTTGGACGCTCCGATTGGGCAGGCTTTGCTTTTGCGTTTTTACCCAAGTTTAAGCCAGAATTTTAACGCTGCCTATCAAACCCAGCTCAGCGAAGCCGCTGCTCTGCTTCAGCTTCCCCCTGCAGATTTCAGTCAAATCAGCCGCAAAGAAAGCCTCTTGTGGATTGAACGCTTTCAGACGGCCTTTCGTGAGCAGAAACCCAGTTTGGAGGCTGAATCCTTGGCGAAACTCGAAAAAGTGAATACCCTGCTCTCGTATTGGAAAAACCTCAACCCCGATTATTTTGCCCCAGAGTGGATCGAAACCCTGTCTTCTGCTCAGTTAGCGCAGGCCCAAGCGGATTTTGAAGCCCTGCACCCCCTGCCGCAATGGATTTTTATGCCCGGTTTGGGTTTTCCTGGGGGCAACTTGGCGCCATTGACTTTTCCTGGCCTGGAATATCCAGCGGCGACTGTCCCTGCTCTGGGCACAGAACTCGAGCGGCCAACTTTGAATTTTACGCTTGGCCAGGGGAATTTACTCAATCCTCAGCAGTCGCTGCAATGGCCTGCCGCTGCAGGGTTTTAAGAGGCGAGCATGGACGTAGGCAGCGAAATTATCCTCAATCAAGAGACCTGGAGTTTTGCCGATACGATTGAGCAATTTGATGCGCATATTTTGCAATCCATTCCCAATTGTCAGGAGCAACGGGCGTATATTGCTTCTCTGGCGCGTTTTTTTCTTTTCAGCGGGGCCCGGGTGTATGAAATCGGCGTTTCAACCGGGGCCTTGGCAGAATCTGTTCTGGCCCGTATGCCTGAGCGCCCAATCGAATATATTGGGCTGGATATTGAAGCCAGCATGGTTGAAAAAGCCAGGCAACGCCTTGAGCATGAACCCCGTTTTCAAGCGCTTCAAGCCCAGGTCGAAAATTTTGCCTATCAGCCCGCCCAGTGCGTGATTTCATACTATACCCTTCAGTTTATCCCCCTTGCAGAGCGCAAAAAGCTTCTCAAGCAACTCTTTCAAACCCTTCATCCCGGCGGGGCTTTGATTCTCTATGAGAAGACTTTGGGTGAAAATGCTTTGATTCAGGATATGCTCACGCAGCTCTATTACGATTTTAAAGCCGATCAGGGCCTGAGTTCTGACGCCATTCTCAACAAGGCCATCGCTTTGCGCGGGGTCTCGATGCCGCTTTCTCTTGAACAAAACCGCAATCTCTTGCTGGATGCGGGTTTTTCTCAGGTTGAAATTATCTATCGGGCCTATTGTTTTGCGGGCTATTTGGCAGTCAAAGACTCAAACGTAAAATCCAGTTTTGAGAGTGAATTCAAGCCCATTGGCCCAGTGCCAACCCTTTAATTATACATTTCTTTGGTCCATTCACAATCTCTAATTCTTGTAAGATCAGCGAGTAGCGTGGTCTACGTGCCAGCACAACTTGTATTGAATCAAACTGGCCTGCAGGCCGATCAGAAGGCCTTCGGCTCGAAGGCCTTTTCAAAGTAAGCGCTTTCGGTCGGACTCAGGTTAAAGCTGGCTTTAAAATAGGCGTAAGTCAGGGCTTTGTTACGATCTGAGAGCCAGGCCTTCCATAAAGCGTTGAATGTATCTCTGCGGTTCTGGCGCAAGACCCAGAGCGCCAGTGGCGTACCATAATAATTGACCCGATAACCGAGCTGGCTATCCAAACTGGCTTGATTGATGGCTGGCAAGGGACGGGTAGGAACCTGCCTCCAGATCTGATGATATTCGGCCAGTTTGCGCTCGACATCGGATTTATGTCCCGTTGCCAGCAGCGCTTCCAGGCTGGTGAACTCAGGTAAGCCTTCGGCGAACCAGGGCTTATCGTAGTCATAAAAATGATTAATAAACAGGTGGGCGCATTCGTGAGCCAGTACAGTACGCCGGTAGAAGGCGAATTCTTTGGTGATGCGGTCTGGGTCACCAAACTGCTGTTTAAAAAAGCTGTACTGAGCCGGGGCCACTTTTTCGGCTTGCCCAAAGTACTTGTCCGACAAAAACACGGTGTTAACTTTGCCCATACCGCCGAGGTCCTCGCGGTTGGTTTCAACAAGGTTGAAGTGAGTGGCCGTGTGTGGGCCAAACTGATCGCCCAGCGCCTTGAACATGTCTTTGAACTCGGCAGACATAGTCACTAGTTCGGCCTTGCTGACCTGTTTGCCCAGTCTATGGTAAATCCGTAAAGGCCCCGTTTCGTTGACGGCATAGCGGGCTGATGCCAGATCAAACCCCTGTTCATTTCGAAAGCCGCAAGCTGTCTCGATACTGGCATGATAAGTATCGCCACTAAGCACTGGAAACTGCTTCGCCCCCGAGGGAACTGGCAGATAACCCTGAGGCACTTTAATTTGTAAGTTCAAGGGACAATATCTGTTTTGGGCGCGATCAAAACGAGGATAAAAGAAGCTCTGAGAACTCAAAAACACATCATCGGGCAGAATGCGACCGAATTTTGGCTGGGCAATGATCGGCCCGGAGAACTGTAAACTCAACTGTTGGCTCGAATCCGAAGCGAAGGGCTGTTGCGGGATCAAGCGATAAGCCAAAGGACTGGCACCCTGAGTTGGTTCCTTAAGCAAGCTTTTCAGCCCCTTGATCTCGATACGATCAATCTTCAAACCAGGATTGAGAACGAAACAAGCCTGTGCAAGCGGTTTGGCAAAAGGATTCTTGAGCACAGCCGTATAGCGGCCCTTCAAACGCCCTTTATCAGGATCGACATCAAGTATCAACTGGGCATCTAACAGCTCAATTCCCTGACTACACTCACCTTCAGCCATCACAGCTTCCGTGATCGGCACTGTAGCATTGGCCTGAGAAATCATTGGATTCAGAGCAAGAGTAACAATCAGAGTGAGCACAAGACGGTGATTCATAAGTCCCTCAACAAAGTGTTTACTTTAATATACAAAAAAAATACTGACCTTAAACGATAGCTCGATTGCTCTAAATTTTGATATTTTTTCTTTTTTACTTGTCGATTCAAGTGTTTTGCTTTTTTTGATATGATTTCTCTTACTTTTAGAGTAAGCCTTTTTTCTGGGAAGGTCAAAAATTTGAAACTGAAGTAAATGTTTTGATTCAGTTTCGGCTTAGGGGCCAAAGATGGCTTTCAGACCCTCTTTTGAAGAAAAGATTTGGGCATGGTTATGGCCCACCCCAGGCACGATCCTGAATTGATGAACGCTTTTTCCATAGAATAGGGTTAAGTAGCGATAATAGTTCAAACCTCTCTGGAGTCGGTTTTCTCCTTGTAAACGGGCCATGGGGGTGGTATCGAGATTTTTATCCTGAAGAATATCTTTTTCGCCCACCAGGTAAATTACATTTTTGGCTGGATACTGGGCAATCAGGGCCTCTTTGCTTTGCTCTTTCATATAGGCGTTCAAATGCTCCAGTCCATACTTCCAGTGGTTATAACCCGGAACCTTCTCAGTGGGCAGGCCTATTTGATCGGGCTTGTTTTTGAGCGGACGGCGCGCGTCGAGATAGGCATAGGAAGAAGGGTTTGCCACAACAAAAACCAAGGGCAAGTTTGTGTGGGGATGAGCGCCTAAGGCATAGCGTTGAACAAACTGTCCACCCGCAGAATGCCCCACGATGACAATCTTCTTTAAATTAGGAAACCGCTTCTGATCCGATAAACTTTCAATCAGGGCATCGATCACGCGAAAAGAACTGATGCGGGGAGAATGGTCTTTCGAGGATAGATTGCCGATTTTCCAAGCCGAATTCAAGTCCCAATAAAGGGCATTGCGTTGTAGCGAATCTCCTTGTATCGAAAACTGTGGTGCCAGGATAAGGGTTGAATTTAAGGTTTGGGCCCTTTGCCCGGCTTGCTGCATATGCTGCCAGTAATCCAATGCATTTCGGCGGGTTCCGTGAATCACAAGTACGCAGCGCTCGATCTGCTCCTGCGTTGCATTTAAATCTGCAGAGCTGTAATAGGTAAAGCTGTGATTCGCCAGCGGCAGTTTGTAGGCCTGAACCGCTGCTGAATTCTGGACCTGTTGGGGTTCGGTGATAACAGGCTGTGAAGACGGCTTTGCCCCAGCGGGCTGAAGCGGCTGAGAAGCCATGAAGGCCAGCGTCGAAAAGCAGAGAAACAAGCGGCGGGGGAGCGCCCCTTGTTTTTTCTGCTGTTGCCTTTTCCGAACGTTGGCTCTCCAGAGACTAGAAGATGAAATCACTGGATAAAAAGTGAGATTTGCGCTCACGTACGATTTGGGTAATCAGGTTTTGATTCAGTGCTGTCTGTTTGGCTGCAACCAGGGTTCGGATCGAGAAACAGCGCAGGGCATCGCTGACCGAGAGCGTACCTTCGGCTGAACCTTTGCGTCCGGCAAAGGGAAAAGAATCAGGGCCGCGCTGGCATTGGCTGTTGAGGTTGATACGGCAGACCTGATTCACCAGCGGATCGATCAATTGGGCCAGGGTATCAGGATCCGAACCAAACAGACTCAATTGCTGGCCAAAGGCCGAATGCACGATATAGTCGATGGGTTCCTGAATATCGTCAAAGGGCACGACCGGAATTACGGGGCCGAATTGCTCAACCTGGTAGACCTGCATTTCGGGGGTGACTGGGTAAAGCAGGGCAGGATAGAAAAAGCTTTCCTCGATCTGCCCGCCGCCGGGGTTGATGACTTGTGCGCCTTTACTCAAAGCGTCGTCTACCATGGCTTGAAAATAGCTGGGTTTCCCAGGTTCGGGCAAGGGCGTGAGCATTACTCCCGGATCCCAGGGCAGACCAGCTTTCAGACCCGAGATAGCGTTGCTCATACGTTCTAAAAAATCTGGAACCAGTGAGCGCTCTACAAAAAATATTTTCAGGGCGGTACAGCGTTGACCATTGAAGGACAGGGCCCCGCTCAGACATTCGGGAATCGCCAGCTCGAGATCGGTATCGGCCAGCACAATGGCAGGGTTTTTGGCACCCAGGCCGAGCACGCAGCGTAAGCGATGGGGGGCTGGATGCTGTTTCTTGAGCAGATTGGCGACCTTGGCTGAGCCAATAAAAGCCAGTACCTCGATTTTTCCACTGCCCATCAAGGGGCCGATGATGGTGGCACCGTCTCCGTAGACCGTATTGATCACCCCAGGAGGAAAACAGCGCTGAAAGAGTTCCAGGATGGGCTGGTAGAGCAGCACGCCCAATTTGGGGGGCTTGAATACCACCGGGTTGCCCATAATCAGAGCCGGAAACAGGGTGGTAAAGGTTTCGTTGAGCGGGTAGTTGAAGGGCCCCATACAGAGGGTGACACCTAAAGGTGAGCGTCGGCTTTGGGCAATAATCCCCTGTTCAATCTCAAAGCGGGAAGAAGCCCGATCCAGATCTTTGAGCGACTCAATGGTATCGACCAGATAATCCACGGAACGGTCGAATTCTTTGGCCGCATCGGCCCGTGATTTGCCGATCTCCCACATCAGGAGCTGAACCACAGGTTCCCGGCGGGTTTTGAGCTGACGGATGAAGTCTTCTACATGTTGAATCCGCTGTTCGACGGTCAGGGTGGGCCATTCTCCGCGGCCATGATCCCAGGCTTGGACTGCGGCGTCCAGAGCTTCTAGGGCGGCTGCTTCATCCAAGCGGGGCAGACTGCCCAGAAGCTGGGGTTGAAAGCCTTTTTCGCTGCGGCTCCCAATCGGAGACCAGACCTCTTCACTGGGCCCCTCCCAAAGGTGCAATTCGCCATTGACCAGGTATTCCCGCTGATGAATCGGGAGTTGGGCCAAAAGTTCAGCCGGTAAACTCTCGGGAAAAATAGATGCCGGGCTTTGATTCGGAGCTGCCTGATTCTGATGCATTTTTTCTTTTCCTTTTTAAATCAAAAATTTTGCCTTGATGAGGTCTTCCCAACCCAGATGCGCCGCAACAGATAGAAAATCGTCGTTGGGCAGGCAATGGAGCTCCTGGTCTTTCTGCGTAAATGGGTGGGTAAAACTCAGGCCAATGGATGCCAATAGAAGCCGATGACACTCAAAGTGATTTTTAAAGATCTGATTGTGCTCTATCTTGCCATATTTGGGGTCCCCAATAATGGGGTGTGATATATGTTTCATGTGATAGCGGAGTTGGTGTCTTCTGCCTGTTTGAGGCCTGAGTTCAACCAGACTGTATCGGCTTTTCTCATATCGCTCATTGGCGATCTTGAGCTCGCATTTTGCAAGTGTAGACAGATCGGTGATGCCATTTTGTCTTTTATTGGGGGAGTATTTGTCCAACTGCGCTTTTACTGGGTAATCGATATGGATTTGATCCGGTGAATAGCCCTGCACGATGGCGGAACGGTGTACAAGTAAACCGGCCGGTTTGTTTATTGCAATAAATCGTTCGTCTCGGTAAATGATCTCTAGCTCCATAGGGCTCTATGATACCATGTAGAAAAAACTACCGTGCATGTGAAGTCCTAAGCCTCGCTTACACTTTTTCTAAGCTGGCCAGGACAAAATGTCCTGGCCTTGTTTTCAGGTATCGGGTGCAGATTGTGCATCTGATCAACCATGAAGTGAAACTATTTTTGAAGGCGAAGATACCTTTTTGCAAAGCCCTAAACCCCCTCATTTTACGACCCAGGAGAAAGAGACTGGCCTTTCTGTTTTAATCAAACCCCCTTATTTTGAAGCCTGTCTAAATACTCAGGCAAAGCCCCTGAAACAGGCCTTGTATCTGATGAATATCTTCTATCTCTTGCTTGTGGGAGGGCTTTTATACCTCAACAAAATCTACGCTCTTGAAATAACCTTTATCCAGGTCATTTCTTATATTGCCATCATTGCTTTTATTAGCCATGTGAGTTATTTCTTTACCCAAATGGAGGTACTCACCTGTTTGTGGACGGCAGATAAAAAACTGCTTGAAATTACGCCGCAGAGGCTCCAGATTCATCGTTGGTATTTACCTACGTATCTGATTGAAGAACTCTCCTTTACGAAGGATCTCGTAGGGCCTAAAATTCTTGTTAAATATCGTATTCCTGGAGTTTCAGAAGGCTATGAGGCATCCTTGTATTGCCGAAATATATTGGGACTTGCTGAGTCACAAGATGCTGCCTGGTTGGTTGAAGAACTCAATCGCTACCGATTAAACTATCGCCGCGAGATTCAAAATGCCGCGCTTGCTCCCCTCCCATATTCTGAGCTAGAAAGCAAGGGGCCAAATCAAAAGGCCTTTACCGTAGTGCGAAAGGATCAAGGCCTGCGCTTTGTCTATTCACTCTTTACCTCAGATTGGGTACGCTGGTGGGGGCTTGTCGGTTTTGGGGGGGGTGCGTTCATACTGGCAAATAGTTATGTGTTGAATGAATACGTCTTGGGTGGGGGCCTGGGCTTGATTTTACTCTTGTTTCTGGCTCAAATTTTGCCAAATGCCACATTATTTATCCAAAAAACCAAGCGCTGGAGTCAGTTTCTGGAAAAACGCGTCAACGCTTTTGCCGAACAGACAATGGGTCTAAAAAGCCTGCTATTGAATGAACAGGGAATTCAATTGGGTCGTCAGAAAAAAAACGTGTTTGAGCCTGAGCAGGTGCTTCAATGGCCGGAGATTCAGCAGTTTACGTTTCGCAAGATGATTGGGCAAAGTCGCGGTCTGGGAGGGGGCTCCACCATCATGTATCAAATAGAGATCCAAACGAAGCAAAGAGAGCCTATTGTTTGGGGGGCATTTCTGGATGAAAAACATGTGGTTTATCTGCTCTGCCAACTGCTTCGGGCACACTCCTCCAAGGCAAAGCGTTGATTAATACTCGTATGATCGATCACCAGATTTTCAAAGGCAATCTGTTGGGTGTTTGTCGACCCGCTTGAGGAGTTTGACCGCTGGTGCGGGCGGTCTTGTTTCAGCCCGTTCATAGCGTGGGAAAGCGACCTTGCCAACGCCAAATTTAGCAGCGAGTTCAGTCTGCGTCCTGCTCAATGGACTGTTGAAATTACCCATGGCTATTCACGAGACCATCGCCCTGACCTGGT
>PFGG01000016.1 GCA_002783405.1 bacterium (Candidatus Blackallbacteria) CG13_big_fil_rev_8_21_14_2_50_49_14
CATCTGGACTCAATGAGAATGGCTGATGCGAATTGCCAAGGGGTCGATCTTGAATTTGATAAACGCGCCGGTAATCCTGGGTTCTCCAGATCGTATACACCCCCTCTTCACTACCAGCAATCAGAAATTTGCCATCGGGCGTCATTTGAGCATCCACCAAAGGTTCATTGACCCCCAGTTTGTGGGTGCGCTCTTTTTTTGAAACCGACCAAATTTCCAGGCTACGGTCCAAGACACGGATCAGTTGATCCCCTTGTGGGCTGAAACGGGCATAACCCGACAATCCTTGCCAATTGACATATTCGTTCGCCCAAGCTTGAGCTGTCTGCCCCCAAAGAAGACAGCAGAAAAGACAGCTTGCAAGTTTTTTTCTCATGGGGTACACAAGGAAAGCATTTCAGGTAAAAGTTCAGGTTTTAAGATTTTAATGCCTCCCCCTTTTAATTGCAATAATTTTTTTTGCTGTAAATTTTCCAAAACTATTTCAACAGCTTCAACACTGCTGCCTGTCAACTCAGCCAATTCACGCGGGCTACAGGCCGAAACAGTCTGGGGATCCCCCTGATAATCAGGGTGTGAAAAAGTATGATAAAGCATGCGCAGAATGCGCTGTCGGCTTTGAATGGCAATTTCTCGATGGTAGGTATCAAAATGGTGCCCCAAATAGGCTTTTAAAAAATTGACCAGGCGCGAACCCATCGCAGGATAAAATTTAATCAATTTTTCAAAGGCGGGTTTTCGCAATACCAAGAGCTGCACAGGTGTTTCTGTTGAAATTTGTGCCCGTTTAAACCCTTGGTCGACCAATTCAAGACTGCCAAAAATATCTCCTTTTCTCAAGGTTGCACACCGACGCGTACTGCCCGCAGAAGTAATCTGAATAAATCTCAAACTGCCCTGTCGCACGGTATAGATCACATCGCCAGGAACATTCGCTGAAAAAACCGTGCGGTTGGCCTCATAATGAGAAGTGTGCATCAATTGAAACAAACGGCTCACATCTTCATCAGGCAAAGCATTTAAAAGAGGTTCTGATGAAAGATACCAGACCTTACTCATATTTCATTTCCTCCAAAACGGGTAAATTGGAATGATTTTGTTCACTCCGCATTTCTTGAACCAAATAAATAAAAAGCAAAAACAAAGCCAGCCCCGTACAGATCCATAAAAACCTTGGAATTTCTTCCTGACTCACAGCTGAAACATGTGAAACTGGCATTTCTAAACGGGATTGAGGCTCTCTGATATCACATTTATTTTCCAAATCTGCTTGAAAAACTTCAAAATTGGAATACCGATTTTCGCGTTTGAAGGAAAGTGCGCGGTTCACCACAGAAGCCAAATCTTCTGGCACTTTCTCTTCAAGGCTTTGCGGTTGCGGAAGCTGTTCGGCATCTTTCCGACTGCGTAATTGGGCGTAGTCATAGGGAAAACGATGCGTTAAAAGCTCGTACATCAAGACTCCGACAGCGAAAAGATCCGTCTGCTCATCGGGGATATGGGATCCATCGAGCAATTCTGGCGCCATATAGCGCGTTGTTTTGGGTATTTTTTGTAAGGTTCCGGTCTCAACTTTGCTCCAAGGCACAAAGTCAAGGAGTGTCACTTTCCAGTCTTGCGACAACATGACATTTTCGGGCTTAATATCCCCATGCACATAGCCTTCCTGGTGAATATAATGCAAGACATCAGAAAGCTGTAAGGCAATATGGCGTACCTCTTCAGGCAAAAGCCCTTCCTGTTGTGGCATCGTTTTTAAATGCTCACGCAGATTATGCCCTTCTACCCATTCCATGATCACATAGCCATCATCATCTTCGATTAAGGTATCAATGACTTTAACCAAACCGTTGTGTTGCAGGTACTTCAATTCTTTTAAGGGGTCAAGGGTCATTTGTAAGGTCTGCAAACGGGTCTGATAATCAGTTGTAGGGGGCACCAAAAGTTTTTTTAAGGCCACAATTTGTCCCGTTTGAGTATCCTGTGCTTTAAAAATCAAACTATTGGGGGCTTTGTGAACCTCATTCCCAATCAGTTCATAGCGTGAACCAATCAGATCGGTGGTGCCTTTTTCAAGTGCTGAATAAAAGGCATGAATCGTTGAATAGCGCTGATCCTTATCAAACTTGATCGCGCGTGCAATCAGTTTATCCATATAGGTGGGCAAGCCCGGAATCATCTTACTCGGCGGTTCCCATAAGAGCTCATCATAGTGTGTCGGTTTATTTCCCGTTAAAAGTTCATAAAAAATGACACCCACCGAATAAACATCAACGCGCTGATCAACCTGGTGGGTTCCAATGGCATAATCGGGATCTGCATAGGGATTTTCTTCGGTTAATTTTTTCAGCGCAGTACTCTGCAGAGTATGCATGCCCTCTTTTTTTGCTGCATCAAAATTAAACACTTTCAAACGGTGTTCTGGGGTTACCAAGAGGTTATCTGGTGTCAGATTGCGGTGAATGATGCCTTTGGCATGTGCCGCCATCAGGGCTTGGCAAAGATCTTTGATCAACTGAATCGCTGTGGTCAGCGGAATCATGCCCGGATGGTCTTCAAGGTATTGGCGAAGACTGATCGCCCCTTCACACCATTCACTGACAATATAAACCCGATCTTCCCTGGGGACGATATTTTCAACCTGGACAATATTTTCATGCTGCAATTCTCTCGCCAGTTTCGCTCCCCGAATCAAGGCATGGCTGTCCTCATGGGAGGCCCCCTGCGGCAGAAAAACTTCTTTCAGCATGACAGGGCGGTCTTCGACCGTATCCATGGCCAAATAGCGCAGTTGACCTGGCGCGCGATCCACTTCGGAGAGGATCTGATATCTGAAAATACGCTGATAGAGCAATTCAGCTTTCAAAACCTGCAGTATGCGCTTGGTCAGCACAGCTTCAATCACCACAGGCCCTTCTTCAATCCAGGCTCTGAGCCGATTCCAGCTGACCTTCACAACCCGATCGGTGACCTGGGTTTGGGGCGTGTCCTCATGCACGACAATCGCCTGACGTAAAATCGGCAGACCGGATAACCAACGCAAAAGATAGTGTTCAAGGGTATCTGCGCTGCGTTCAATATCATAGGCCAGAGTCAGGGAGTGTTGTGGAGAATAACGCTGATAGATCAAATGGTAAGAGAGTAAAAACAAACCCGTGGGGCCCACCACCAGCATATAATAATCTTGATCCTGGGTCTGTAAGCCTAAAGAACGCATCGGAAAAGGAATGACCGCATATTGATCGCTCAATGCCAGCAAAAATCGAATCCCGGCAAAGTCCTGGATATCCGCTTTTTGAATCGTTCTTAATTCTGCCATGCTCTTACCGCCGGCTCAATTTATGAAGTTCCTGTAACTCTTTCATTTGGTCTCGAAGCACCACTGCCCGCTCAAAATCCAACATCTCTGCAGCAGCATGCATTTCTTTTTCGAGCGCTTGAATCAAATCTTCGAGATTTTCATGTTCAGGGGTAAGTTGTAATTTGGCACGATAGGGTTCAGATCTTTCTGCCGCCCGAAGTTTGTCAAGCAGGGGGTTGTGTAAGCCCTTGATAATGGCTTGGGGTTCAATCCCATGTTCGCGGTTATAGGCTTCCTGTTTGGCTCTGCGACGCTCGGTTTCACCCACTGCCAATTCCATGGCATCTGTATAGCGATTGCCATACAGAATCACTTTGCCACTCAAATGCCTCGCCGCCCGCCCGATGGTTTGAATTAGGGCCCGGTGACTGCGTAAAAAACCTTCCTTGTCGGCATCTAAAATGGCAACCAGGGAGACCTCAGGCAAATCCAAGCCCTCACGCAAAAGATTGACCCCAATCAAAACATCAAATTTACCTGCGCGCAAATCTGAAAGTATTTCAATCCTTTCAATCGCGTCGATATCTGAGTGCAGATATTTTACCTGTATCTTGAGTTCGGCCAAATAAGAGGTTAAATCTTCAGCCATGCGTTTGGTCAAGGTCGTTGCCAAAACACGTTCGCCACGGGCCACCGTGGTTTGAATTTCAGCAATCAGGTCATCCACTTGATTTTCAAGCGGACGCACTTCTATCTGAGGGTCGAGCAAACCAGTCGGTCTGACAATCTGTTCAACCACCTGGGTACTGTTTTGAATCTCAAAATCGGCAGGGGTTGCAGACACAAAAATCATTTTTCCCAATTTTTGCCAAAGTTCATCAAACTTCAGCGGCCGATTGTCAAGAGCACTGGGCAGTCGAAAACCGTGATCTACCAAGGTTTGTTTCCGGCTTCTGTCGCCTTCATACATGCCCCGCAATTGAGGAACCGTCACATGGGATTCATCGATCACTACCAAAAAATCCTTGGGAAAATAATCGATCAGCGTGGAAGGAGGAGTGCCTGCAGCCCGTCCTTCTAACTGGCGAGAATAGTTTTCAACCCCATTGCAATAGCCTACCTCCTGAAGCATTTCCAAATCATAGGCCGTACGTTGTTTCAGGCGTTGGGCTTCCAAGAGTTTATGCTCTGCTTCAAGCGCCTGAAGTTGTCCATCTAACTCAGTTTGAATATCCCGAACTGCGCGTTGTAATTCTTCAGGTGGCATCACAAAGTGCTTGGCAGGGTAAATTCTTACCCGCTTCAGATCTTTCAAGCGGCGACCCGATACAGGGTCGATTTCAGAAATTCGCTCAATTTCCTGATCAAAAAACTCAATTCTGAGGACATGCTCATCATAGGGCAGTCCAATTTCAACCATTTCTCCACGCACCCGAAAGCTGCCACGCGCCAATTCATAATCATTGCGCTGATATTGGATTTCAGTTAAGGCATAGAGCAATTTTTTAAAATCAATCATCTGCCCGGGTTGAAGGGGTATCGAGGCGCGTAAATACTCTTCGGGAGTACCCAAGCCATAGATACACGAGACGCTGGCGACAATGATGACATCCTTGCGATCTAAGAGAGAGCGGGTAGCAGAGTGGCGCAGTCTGTCGATCTCTTCATTGATAGAAGCTGTTTTTTCGACATAGGTATCACTTTGTGGGATATAGGCTTCGGGCCGATAATAGTCATAATAGCTGACAAAGTATTCAACCGCATTTTCAGGAAAAAACTCGCGCAATTCATTGCAGAGTTGGGCTGCCAAGGTCTTGTTGTGGGCAATCACCAAAGTAGGGACATCGTGTTTCGCAATGACATTGGCAACCGTAAAGGTTTTGCCTGAGCCCGTTACCCCAAGTAAAGTCTGGCAGCGTTGGTTTGATTCGAGCCCTGAAAGCAAAGACGCGATAGCTTGGGGCTGGTCCCCTGATGGCTGGTAATTGCTCCGAAGTTGGAACTCCACCCTTTATTTCTTAATTTCAGATTCGATCTCGCGGGTCGCACCGCGGAATTCTGACATCGCCCGCCCAATGGCTTTGCCCACTTCAGGTAATTTGCCAGGGCCAAAAACAATCAATGCCAAAACCAAAATCAGAAGAAGCTCAGGAACACCAATACCAAACATACAGATAACGCCTTTCTTGCAAGCATCGGAACCATTTTGAAATGATATACTCTATGATACACCTCTATCATAAGCACGAACAGGGGACAGTTACGCCAGGAAGGAATCTCTGGGGGACTTATTCTGAGGACGGCATCACCGGATCGTGCTGAGAAAATGAGCAAACGTGAAGCTGCTTCTCCCAGTCAAAATTTTTAGCAAAAGCCAGCTCGCAAGATTTTATATCAAGCTGAATAAAAGTGCTCTGCTAAAATGGTAAGCTTCATCCCTTTCTGTCTCTGGGCCAGCCTCCCATAAAACCAAGTTTTGTTTCAAGGCCCCTTTAAACGCTTGGTAGACCTCGGGTTGCTTTGATACTTTGTCGATCCATCTCTGCACATGCCATTCGCGCTCCAAATCGCTATGACTGAGCCAATAGGGAATCAAGCGTTCCAAGTCTTGATGGCAAGCTGAAAGCAGATCATTTTGTATCATCATCGGATCTTGGCCATTTTGGCGATTAAAGATTTTGAACGAACCTCATTGCGCAGATATCTAAGTATTTGTTCGGGACTGTCCAGGCCCACAAAACGGGTATTGGGCTCAAACCCATGCAGAAGATAGGTCAACTGCATGAAGTTTTGGCCTGAGAGCAAAATTTCAGCAGCCTTTTCAGCCTCTGGATAGTCCCATTTATCTGTAATTTTCAAAAGCATTGCCAAGCGGGTTTGTTCATCGGCATCCTGAATCAGAGCCTTCAGTTCTGCTGGGGAAGTGCCTGAAGGCAGCGCACTGTAGGCATCTTTGATCTTGGCCTGACTATCTGCTTTTACTTGAGCACGCCCATCTTCTTTCATGGCCTTATTTTCAAGCGCCAAAGCAATCAGAGCATCCGTTCGCTGGGTATTCTCCAAATTGTCCATTAAGAGTTCAAAATAGGCAGTATCCAAATTTTTATCCGGCTCAGCGGCAACCAACGCTTTAAAACGTTCAACGGATAACTTTTCAGAACAACTGTAGAGCTTCACCAGAGCTGCCAGCTCATCTTTATCCCGCAAGGCCTCAATCCGCTGAAAAAGACGTTCATCAGCCAATCCCGATTGGCTCAAGCCAATCAGCATATCCATATTGCGCGCAGCCAATTCAGGGCTGAGTCGAAAACTTCTGAATTTTTCCCTGAGTAGATCTTTTTGAGTCTCGGGTAAAGATTTGAGAATCGGATCTTCACTTAAATAATCAGTAATCTTATAATAGCGCCAATTATGAATCGCTTGATAGGACTCTTTTTTTGCTGAAGCTCCGGGTAGATGCTCAAAAACCGGGAAGCCCTGTGTTTGGTTTGAGCGCGGCAGCGATGCCGAATCCAGACGTTGCCTAAAGGTTTCCAAAGGCATGGTTTGCATTTCGCCCCAAGGATTCATAAAATAGGCTTTTTGATCGCTTGGGTCCAGAGCTGTTAGTAATATCTTGTGGGCACTTTCTCCCCAGCGCAAACCAACGGGCACCGGCTCGCCTTGTGAGAGTGCTGTTTGAATTTCATTAAAAAGTATTTCAGATTTTTCAAACCCTTGCCAACTGGGATCTGGATGGGCATGAACATACCGAAAAGCATAGCTACCGGCCCCAAACAAAGCCTCTGATAATCGCACTGCGCCCTTTTCATCGAGGCCAGAGTATTCAGACTTGCCGTCAGAATTGCGATCCTTTTGATTGTCATAGCTTTGATCGCCGTTTGCATATTCCATAAAAGCTGGTTGGATCAGACGGCTGGAAAGGCTTCTGCCACTGCGATCATCTATCAGGGTATCTGCTTCCCGTTCCATGCCCCTGTTTCCGTTCAAATGATCGCGCGCAACCTCTCCCGAGGGGCTTGCCAAATCAGCCAGCAGTTGGAGATACAACTCTGGATTTTTGAGCGACAAGAGTATTTGCACCGTCGTCGGAGCACAGGTACCTTTGGAATGCTGTTCAATTTTTTCAGGGAAAGCCAACTCCTGTAAGGCACTTCTTATCAGCGTCATGCGTTGTGAAGTCAACGATTCATGCAGGGGGGCTTCACGAAATTTATCAAGGGCCGCTAAGAGCTGAGGACTTAAGCGATGACTGGAAATCAAGCCCTGAAGTGAAAAGAGGATTGAATTGGTATAGTGGCCATCAACGCCTGTACCTGTAACGATCCCCTCCTTAACATCTGCCCCTCCTTCGGCCTGAACTTCAGCCAAAACCAAATCAGAAAGCTCAAACTTTTCCAAAAATCTGAGCACGTCGCTTTGAACGGTTTCAGGTAAATTCAAAAATTCTTCTTGCCCCAAACGCAAAGCCAGTTTGGTAAGCATTTGAGATTTTTGCTCTGAAAGTACAGGCGTTTTGCCTGCCCCCTTCAGTTCATCTCTGACTTCACGTTGAACACTGAGATACTGTTCATAGATCGCCTGGTCCCCTTTTTCAGGCGCACGCTTAGAGCCTACCAAGGCAGGCGGTTTCTCAATTCCCAGATCGGGATCAGGGGGGGGCTCAGGCGGCTTTTCTTGTTTTTTTTCTTCAAGGGGCTTGGCTTTCAAATTCTTTGGCTGATTTTTTAGCGGCTTTTTCGCTGTTTCTGCCAGCAGAGGGTGTTCAAATGGCAAGGGTTGAGACGGGAGCGTTCCTTTTTGACCTGATTCGAGGGTAAGGGTTTCTTTCAGCATGGCAGGAGAAAGAGCTTCGCTTGGCTTTTCAAGCGGGAATGCTGAGGGCAAAAAAGGAGGTTGACTGCTCAGAGCGCGGGGGTTCAAAGGTTGCATATTCACCTGAAATCTAATCAATATATTTCATTATATAAAGAGAGTATTCTGCGAGTACAGGGCAAAAACAAGAATTAAACGATCAGACTTTCCATTCAATTTAACTTAATTTTGAGGAAGGCTCACACCGCCCCAAGAAATACACGCAATCAGATCTTTGAGGATTTTTTAAAAAATCAAGAAATATTAACTTTTTGTATAAAATTCGCTTTCCTGTGGTATGAAAAATGAAGACTCCATTCATTAAGGAAAATGTATCCGATGCCCAATGTGAATCGAAACGTATTTAATGCCATTCAAAAAGCAGTTCAATCTGAATCTGCGATCAGTTCATCTGAATTCAAACAAATTCAGGTGGCCATGGCGAAAGACGGAATCGACTCACATGAAGCAGCCACCCTGGATGCGCTTCAACAGGGTAACAGCGTAGAGATCCACAGTTCATCCCAGTCACTCAAATTGAATCCAAATTCGGTTCAGTATCCGCTTTTTGAATCAGAAACTGAAAATTTTTCGCTGACAAAAGCAGAGCTTGTCAAATTGGCTGAGTCTTCAAATCAGGAAATTCAATCCTGGTATGATCAACACCCAGAAAATCGTGCGCAGATTCGAGAAGCATTTAATCAAGCCTTTGAAACCGCAACGCCAGAGGAACAGAACAAGCTTGAAAAATTGGGAACCCAATTGCAGCGCTTGCAAGATCGAAAAAATATAAGCTCTGCTGAGCGACACTATTCGCAACTCAGCCCCGAACAAATTAGCCAAGAAATGCTTGAAAAGATTGCTGGCCCACGGGATGCCCGTCAAAGGCCCATGGCACTCTCAAAATTGGCAGAAGACTTGAGGCTTTTAAGTTTTGCCTCAAAATCCAGTGGTGGACGTCAACTCGAAGAAAAGGTCTATTCTGCGCTCGCCAAAGCCCTGGAACACCGTGACCCCAATGGCACCCGTTCGATCCCAGCTGTTGAACTTGCAGAAGCCCTTTCTGAGCTGAAGGGGCCTGGATCAGCGCAAGTCAAAGCCCGCATGATCAAAATGGCCCAGGACACAGAAAACCTCAGCGTAGCTTTTAAGGCAAGTGAAAAAAAATGGGTGAAAGGGGGCATCAGTGAAATGCTGTTGAAGTCTGACCCGATCGGGATTGCCAATGAACTCGAATTTCAGGCAGATCGCAACCGCGGCAAAGACAGCCTTTTACTGAATCGCAGCCTGGATTCGATTGTAGAAAAAAATCCCGAAAACCCCGATCAGGCAGCCGATACCCTGGGTGAGATTTTGGGCAACGCAACCCGTGAGTATGCCGATGCCATTTTAGAAAGCCCACCCGATCAGAAAAAAATAGATAAACTCAGTCACCAGATGGGCTATTTGCTCAGAGCGACTGAAAAAACGATTGAAAAATTAGCCAAATCTGAAAAAGCCAAGGTGGATCAAGGGGCGTTTATCGCCAAAGTATTCAGCAAAGGGGTTTCAAAGCTTTCTGGTGTCAAAGGAATAGAAACCCTGCTCAACAAGGGCATCGATACCCAAGCCAAACGTGAAAAAAACCAGGTCGAAAACTGGCAAAAGGGCATTGTTTCAAGCTACCAGGTGCTCATGAACCAAATCTTCATGGCCCATGAGCCTGGGGGAGGATCTGCCACAGAAGACGTTGAAGAATTTCAACAAAGGCAAAACAATTTTGAAACCGCATTTCAAAAAGGCTATGATAATCACCTGCGCGAAGAAACACCCCTTGTTCCCCGTACGCATCGCTAAGTTGAATCATAGTGCACTCATTTGAGCTTTCACCGTCGACAGAGTGAATCGGTTACAATAGGGAGGATTTACTCACCGTTGAAGGAGTCTGCGATGACTTTGCCTGCCTATGATCTGACCCAAACCCCTGAACTTTGGTTTATTCGTACCCTTGAACTGGATCCAGCCTATGTCAATCAGCGCATTGCCTGGTTTTTCGCTGAAGATATGCCCCAAGGCGATATTACAGTTTTAAGCACCATTGATCCTGAGAGCCAGTCGGTTGCGCATGTTTTAGCAGCCCAGGATCTTGTTTTTGCAGGGTCCCAAGTCTTGCCGCATATTTTTTCGGAAGATGTTGAAGTCAAGCTCATGCAGGCCGATGGGGAAGCCGTAAAAGCAGGAACCGTTCTGGCTGAGCTGAAGGGCCCCTCTCAAGAACTGTTGATGCGTGAGCGCGTCATGTTGAACCTTTTGCAACGTTTATGTGGGATTGCAACATTAACCCGCAAACATGTATCGCTCGAAGCTCCCGTTGGCTTTAAAATTTTAGATACCCGCAAAACCACACCTGGTTTGCGCCTGTTTGAAAAATATGCAGTCGCTGTGGGAGGCGGGTATAATCATCGCCGGGATTTGAGTTCTGTGGCCATGCTCAAAGACAACCATCTGGTCGCTGCAGGTGGCGTTAAGGCAGCGCTTGAAAGCGTGATCGCCGCTGATCCTGAAGTCTATATTGAGTTGGAAGTCGATCGTCTGGATCAACTGCGTGAAGCCTTGGAAGTAGGGGGTATGCATGCCATTCTGCTCGATAATATGCCTCCAGAGATGATTTCGGAAGCTGTGGCTTTGGTCAGAAATCATCCCGAACACCGCGATTTATTTCTTGAAGCTTCTGGTGGAATCACCTATGCAACCTTGCCCGATTATCTCTGGACAGGTGTCAACGGGATTTCGATTGGCGCGTTGACGACCCAGGCCCAAAATGTGGATATAAAATTGGAGTTTATTGCATGAAAGATAGTGATTTTGTAAAACTGAGCTTTGGCAGATGCCTGAACCAGACGGATATCATCGGCAGATTTTATCAAATTTTTCTCGACAGCCATCCAGATATTCGTCCGATGTTCGCAAACACCAATTTTGAAGTTCAAAAGGGCTTACTTCGTCAAGGCATTAATCTGGCACTGATGTTTGCCGATGACAATCCGGTTGGAAAAAGTGGTTTGGCCCGGATTCGCGAGAGCCATGGCAAAAAGAATTTAAATATTCGCCCCGAACTCTACTCCTATTGGAAACGCAGTTTCATGCAGGCTATTTCAGAGTGCGATAACGAATACTCACCTGAAATTCGTGCCCATTGGGACAGAATTCTGCAAAAGGCCATTGATTATATTATTTCAGGATACGATGAACAGGCATAAATGACTGCCCAAAAATTAACTGTCAGCTTGGGGGCAGTTATTCTAATTCTAGGTTTGGCTTGGGGCTTGAATTTTCGCTTGCAGGAAGTATATGCCAGTCGAAAAGAGAAACAGCCCTCCCGTCCGCCGATCACAGTTGAAGTATCAGAAGTCAAAACTGAAGCCATTCAGGAAACCCGACAACTCAGTGGTTCTGCTCTGCCCTTCGCCCAATTTACCCTTTCATCCCGTGTTTCGGGTCGCTTGCTCTCTTTGCGCGGCCAGATGGGGGAAGTCATTCAGCGCGGCGCGATCCTGGGTCAGATTGAAGATACCCTTCTTCAGCAGGAAATTGAACAGCTCAAAGCTGCACGTCAGGTAGATATGGCAAGTATTCAGGAAATCCAGGTCGGCTTTGAACGGGCTGAAGGCGATTTAAACCGCGTGGTTGCGCTTTATCAGAAAAAGCTTGCTTCACAGGAGGAATTGGACAAAGCAAATTCTGAATTGGAGAGCAGCAGAGCCCGCCTGGTGACGGCACAGGCCCGTATTCAACAGAACCAAGCATCAATTCGACAGGCTCAAATCAAACGGGAAGAAGCCAAAATTCAGGCCTTGTGGAACGGAGGGGCCTCACAAGCTGTCGTCAGTCAGCGCTTTGTGGACCCAGGCACGACCTTGGCTTTGAATACCCCCTTGCTGAGTTTAATCGATCTTCATCTGATTCGGGCGCGGGCACCACTCACAGAAAAGGACTACGCCCGCATCCAATTGGGTCAAACTGCGCGCATCCAAACTGATGCTTTTCCAGGAGAGGTCTTCATCGGAAAAGTGGCCCGGCTGGCTCCCCTGCTGAGTGAAGAAAGCAGAACCGCAGAGCTTGAGCTTGAAATCCCAAATCCCAATTTTCGACTTAAACCCGGCATGTTTCTTAAAATTGAACTTCTGCTCGCCACCCATCCTTCAGCCCAGGTCATCCCCCTAAGCGCCCTGGTCAGAAAAGCGCAAGACTCCCTTGGAGTCTTTGTGCTCAACACACAAGGGCAGGTAGACTATTTCTCAGTTAAAACAGGAATTGTTCAAGCCAATCGCGTCGAAATCCTTGAACCAAAACTTAAAGGACGAGTGGTAACCCTGGGGCACCAGCTCTTAAAACCAGGGGCAAAAGTACGCTTGGCGAACCCGAATTTACGCCAAGGAAAAAACCAAAACAAAATGCCTGAAAACAAAGCCACGAAACACAAGGCGAAATAGCCCAGGTGAATTTTTCACGTTTTTTTATTCTCCGCCCTGTGTTTACAAGTATGTTTGTTTTGATCATTCTCTTGATCGGCAGCGTCGCGCTCAGTCGCCTGTCCATTGACCTGGTACCGGATGTGGCTTTACCAACCCTGACCATCACCACCCCCTATACGGGTGCTGGCCCAGAAGAAATTGAGGAATTGATCAGTCGACCGATTGAGGAAGCTGTCGCCTCTGCCCCCGGCGTAGAAGAAATTACCTCAGCCTCACGAGAAGGCAATAGCCAGGTACGCGTCACCTTTGCCTTTGGTTCAGATTTAAATGAAGCCTCCAATGAATTGCGCGAAAGAATTGATCGAATTATCAACCGCCTGCCTGCGGACGCAGATCGACCCAGACTGTTTAAATTTGATGTCGCCAGTTTTCCGATCGTAATTCTGGGGGTTGAGAGCGATTTAGATCCGATTCAAACACGGCTGCTGATAGATTCAGATATCAAAAACCGCTTGGAACGGGTTCCCGGTGTGGCCTCCATGGATGCCTTGGGAGGGCTTTCCCGTGAAATTCAGGTGGATCTTGATTTTGCAAAAATTTTGGCGCTTAAAATACCCTTTGATCAAATTCTCAAACAGATCGATGCTGCCAATCTGCAGTTACCTGCGGGTTCGGTTGAACAGGCCCATCAGGACATTCTGGTGCGCACATCAGGGCAGTTTAAAGATTTAAGTGAACTTGAAAATACAGTGGTGGCACTGCGTCAGGGAGTTCCGGTTCAATTGGGGCAAATTGCGAAAATCAGAGACACCAGCCAAAAAATGACCTCTCTGGTTCGGGTCAATGGCAAAGCGGGCATTCGCCTGGCGATTCGCAAACAAGCGGGTACCAATACGGTCGAAGTGGCTCGCAAGGTCATCGCAGAAGTCGAAAAAATCAACCAGGAACAGCAGCAAATCCAATTGCCCGTCTTGGTGGATACCTCAAGCTTTATTAAACGCTCGCTACAAAATGTCGCCACAGCCGTTTTACTGGGTGGACTGCTTTCGATTCTGATCCTGTTTATTTTTCTGCGCAATTTAAAAACCACTTTGGTGATCGCAACTGCGATTCCTGTTTCCATCATCGCGACCTTTATTTTGATGTATTTTGCAGGATTTACACTCAATACCATCAGTTTAGGGGCCTTGGCACTGGGTATCGGCATGTTGGTAGACAGTGCGATTGTGGTACTTGAAAATATCTACCGCAACCGCGAAGAAGGCCTCTCGGCTCAAGAAGCAGCCATTACCGGCTCCCGTCAGGTGGGGTCTGCGATTCTATCCAGCACTTTGACAACGGTTGCCGTTTTTTTACCCCTGATCTTTGTGAGAGGTGTTTCAGGGGTCACCTATCAACAATTGGCGATTATCGTCAGCTTCTCCCTGTTTTGCTCGCTGGTGATAGCCTTGACCTTGGTCCCCATGTTGACGGCCCTGGTGCTCCGCCGGGGCAAGACCCGGCAGAAAATTACAAGAAACGCAAGTCTGGATCAATTGGACAGGGCCTACCGTCATTTTTTGAGCAGCGCCTTAAACCAACGTTTCTGGATCCTGCCTGGCGTTTTTCTTTTGCTGCTTGCCACCCTGCCTTTGGCCCCGCTGATCCCTGTCGAATTTATGCCCCAGGCAGATGAAGGTGAAATTCGCGTCAATGGCGAAATGGAACCCGGCATTCGCTTGGCTGTGCTTGAAAAACAATTTCATAAAATTGAAGCGATCGTGCGCAAAGAAGTGCCTGAAGCAGTGCACGTACTCACCGAATTGGGAGCCACGGGCTTCGGGGGAGGGGACGCTTCCAACAAAGGTCAGCTGCGGATCTATCTGAAACCTCAAAATCAAAGAAAACGTTCTGGGCTGCTGATTGCTACCCAATTGCGTAAAAAGCTCTCAGGAATTGCAGGTGTGAAGTTAAGGGTTCAGCCCTCAAGCGCTTTTTTTGTCTTTCGCCTGATTAACAATACCTCTGATGCGCGTATTCAAGTTGAAGTCAAAGGTTTTGATCTTCAGAGCGCAGATCGTTTAAGCCGGGAGGTCGCAGATAAAATCGAAGCAGTGAAAGGCGCTGCAGATATTCGTATCAACCGAGACAGTGGCAGTCCTGAAGCGGGCTTAATCGTTGATCGTCAAAAAGCGGGTGCCTTGGGCGTGAATATCGACAGTTTGGGACGGGCCTTACAAACTGCCATATCAGGATCATTGGCCACCACCACCTACCGCGAAGCAGGCAAAGAATTCAGAATCAGGGTCAAAATTGCCGGCGCCGATCGCCACCCTGTTGAGGATTTGCTGCAACTGCCCGTCAGTACCACCCAAAGCAAATTGATTCCGCTTGCAAATTTCGTGAGCACTGAACGCACCAATGGCCCCGTCATGATTGAGCGCAAAGATCAAGAGCGGGTGATTACGGTTTCAGCAGAGGCTGATGGGCGACCGCTGGCAGAAGTTCAAGCGGATATTCAGTCTGCTCTGAAGGATCTCAATCTGCCCCGTGATTTTTCTGTCAGTCTGGCAGGCGATATCGAAGAACAACAGAAATCCTTCAGAGAACTGATGATCGGCTTGGTACTCTCCTTGCTTTTGGTCTATATGATTTTGGCGGCTCAGTATGAATCCTTTCTCGATCCGTTTGTGGTAATGTTTTCTGTGCCCCTGGCTGCCATTGGCGTGATCCTGACCCTCTTCCTGACAAAAACCAGTTTTAATCTCCAGACCTTTATTGGGGCGATTATGTTGGGGGGTATTGTGGTCAACAATGCCATTTTATTGGTGGATCAAATCAATCAACTGCGCAGAGAAGAGCACCTCCCCTTGCGGAAAGCCGTTGAAGAAGCTGGATTTCGACGTTTGCGTCCGATTTTAATGACCACCTTGACCACTGTCTTGGGGCTGCTGCCTCTGGCGATCGGCTTGGGAGAGGGTTCCGAAGCCCAAGCGCCTTTGGCCCGAACCGTGATCGGTGGCCTGAGCAGTTCCACCCTCCTTACCCTGATTATTGTGCCCCTGGTTTACTATAGCCTTGAGAAAACCCGTGAAAAAAAACCAGCTCCAGCCCACGCAGAGGAAATTCAGGATGCCTAAAATACGCTTGGCTTTGATGCTGCTGGGTTTGACTCTTCAAGGTGCCTCCGCCGGCCTTGCAGAGGAAATACCCAGCAAAACAACACATCAGGCTCCTGCGCATCAGCTCTTAACACTGAATATCCTTGAGGCTGGGCTTCTGGCATTGAAGAATAATCCTGCGCTCAAACTTGAATTGCTTCAAGTGGAAAACTCAACCTGGGGGGAGTCGCTTGCCACAGCACGTTTTGATCCCCGTATCAGTGCATCTGCAAACCTCAGTGGCGACAATACCCCCCGGATTCTTGGCAATTCCACTGAATTTATAGATATTCTATCCCGCAGCAGTGAAGTCAGAATGGGCCTTGAAAAAGAATTTGAAACAGGCAGCAAACTGGCGCTTGATGTACGCTCCAATTTCAGTGGCAGAACCTGGAGTGATCGCAGTGCCACTCAGAATCAAACGCGAATAGGGCTCAGCTTTACCCAGGCCCTTTTGCAGGGCCAAAATCCTGAGGTGAATCGCGCCAGCATTGAATTGGCCCGCGAAGACAAACGCTTAGCTGAATTCCGACTCCAAGGCCTGGCCTTGAGCATCGTGGCTGAGACTGAACAGGCTTTTTGGGACTACCTTCAATCTCTGCAATCGCTTGCCCTGGTTCAAGAATCTTTGGCCTTGATAGAACAGGAATTAAGTGAAACAGAAACCCGGATAGCCTTGGGCCGTCTGGCCCCTGTCGAAAAAATTACCCTCGAAGCCGAAGTTGCCCTCAGACAACAGGATTTAAACAATGCCGAGGCTGAAATTCAGCGCAATCGTTTGAACCTCTTGCGATTGATTCAACCGGATCCCCAGAACTGGGCAGTGACTCCCTTGCAAATCAGCTTGCCCCTCGAGCTGCCCGAAGAAAAGCTTGAAGCCTTTGAAAGCCATTTGGCACTTGCATTGAAACAGCGGCCTGAAATTCTACAGGCTCAAACAGAAATAAACCAACAGCGCCTCGAAATCGTACGCACACGGGATGGTCTATTGCCCAAACTGGATCTGTTTATCAGCTTGGGCAAAAGTGGTTATGCTGAAGCCTTTCTGGGTTCTTTGGGCAATCTGCCTGGCAGTGGCTTTGATTTAACCGGAGGCGCACAATTCTCCTATTCCTTGGGCAGTCGCGCCGAAAAGGCAAAGCTTGAACAGGCCCTTAACGATCAGAAAAGTCAGAGTGAAGCCTTGCATAATTTACAGGTCTTGGTTGAGTTTGACCTCAGAAAGGCCTGGCTGGAGTTGAATCTTGCAAGAACCCAGATTCAAACCGCAAAAAAAACAAAAGCAGCTCAATCAGCACGACTTGAAGCAGAAAAAGAAAGATACCATGCGGGCCGAGGTTTGGCTTTCGCTCTGGCCCAAGCCCAACGGGATCATTTTGCAGCCAAAATTGAAGAATTAAAAGCCCTGATCATCTATCACAAGCGTTTGAGCGCTTTTTTTCGCTATGAGGGCAGTTTGCTGCACAGGCGGGGTATTGTCGCCCTTCCGAGGGTGGAATCTTGAAGCGCAGACGCCAAGCTCAAGGACATCCGGCGAAGACAATTCATTCACTTCATGCGTTCAAAAATCAGCACAAAACACCAGATAAAACTCAAATTCTTTACATGAATTTAATTCCCGCGAGTTATCAGTGGTTTATAATAAGTAAAACTTAGTTGCATTTAAGGAGCCAGACGTGGGGAATATCTCGAATTCAGCCAAAACAATTCAAGCCCAAATTCTTTCAGCCAATACCGTTCTACCCAGCCAAACTGAGCAAGAACTTGAAAATACCAAAGCCCTGGCACGCCAGGATGGCAACCACAATCTCGTACTGCTGAACTCAGAAAATACAACTGCTCCCCAGGTTTATAACCTTAAAGTGACTGAAATGGACTTGGATCAGGTCCAACTGGGGCAAACTATCAAAACAGGCCAAATTCAGGGAACCCTGCAGTTCATGGACAATGGCAGCGATGATCCGATTTACAATGCGCTCAAAAGCGAGCAGAACCTCTACTCCTTAAGCGAAAAAGAAGCGGGTCAATTTGTACTGGCTTTGACTGTTTGGGGCTTTGGAGGAAGTGATGACGAAGATAAATTCAAATTGGACTATAGCCCAAGAGAGCTGAAAGCCTTTGTTTCAGAATTTCAAAAGGAAATAGGGGCTGAAGCAACAGGCGTTTGGAACGAAGAAAGTTTTGTCAAAGCCAAAGCCTTTGTACTTGAGCATTTTGACAAAGATGAGATGATGACCGATGCTCAGTTCAAAAATTTTATCGGCGATGTCCAAAATTACTTTCAGGGTAAAATTACCCGTGATCAGGCCAATGAAAACCTTGAAGCCTATCTCTACGACCAACGCAGCCAACCCTTACACGCGCCGTCAAAGCCAGATGAGATTGGTTTTCAATCGTTTCAATCGCAATTCAAGCCAGAAGAGCAAATGCTCATCGGCCTTTGCCTGAGCAATTATAGCAGGAATGAGATCCCCGTATTGCAAGCAATCTTAAAGGGAAACACACCTGCTGAGACAGCAAAAACACAGCTTTTAGACGCGTTTTATGATCCCGAAGAAATACCCGAAGTACTTGCGCCAGGTGCAGATCTCAGCAAAGAATTGGGCAAAGTCTTGGTCAAAGAACTTCAGGCAGATACCCTCGACATGCCTGCTGAAAAAGTCAGTGGAAAATTTGATCAAAACACCTATGATGCACTGCAAGCCAGTTTAAAAGAAGACTATGAATTGGATCTGTCTCCTGAAGGTTTGCGACAATTTACCCAAGCAGCACTCAAAGCCATACTTGCCAAAGCGCGCGGCGAGATCGATGAAGATCAATTGGACAGCCAGCTTGAAGCCTTGTCAAAAAAACGGTTTTAAGCTCAGAAAGGCTTGAATGGCTCTCAAACAGGCAGAGCCATTCAAAGCTTCGCTTTAGTAGTGGACTGCGCGGTAAAGTGGCAGGGGCATTTCTTCCCGGCGATTGCCGAGCGAACGATCGCCGTCTTTTTTCATCCGATCAAACCAAAGCACGCCCGCTTGATCGGTAATAATGCCCAAATCGGCTTCGTTCATCTCTTTTTGAATCAAGCCATCATCAATGATTTTTTTACCCTCTTCATAGACAGTCAAATAACCCAGTGGCCCAATGCTGATTTCACGGCTGGGGGCCTGGTCTAAATGATCGAGTTCAGCTTTTGAACTCACCCGACGGTAGACCACCTTATTCGGGTCGGTTGAAGCTTTGGGATCGGGAACATAGGCCTGCCGGTAATTTTCACCCAATTCATTCTGGCGAATGGTCATGAAAGAACCGTTGGGAGTGATATACTCTGTACTCTTATCGTTATAGCTGAACTGGTAACCTGGAACCCGGTTGTGGCGGAAATAGGGAATCGGCAGAATGAAATTTCTCACACCCACTTCCCAGCCCGTTTCACCCGGCAGATTATTGGAGTCTTTGCCAACGGAAATGCCGCCCAAGCCCACTTCCAATTCATATTTATCGGCAATGCCGATTCCGGCATAGAGCAGTTTATTGGTGCCTACACCAGCCGTTACATAAAAATCCTTGTTCTTAGACAAGGCCAGCTCCAGCTCAGCTTCTGCGGCCTGGTTCCAAAGCGAAACCTCGCCATAGCCTTCGAAATCGACTTTGCTGGAAAGATGTTTATTGAGATCGACACTGGCTCCGAGATTGTTAAAGGAGCCAATCGTGGCATGCACGCCCCCAACCACAGACATCTCATCTTGAAGCCCATGGTAAGGCGTCAAATACCAGCTGTTGGAAGCCGTTAGCCCTACGAAAAAGGGTGTGTCACGGCTAAAACCAATCCCCACACTGGCATTGGCTCCATCAAGAAGTTTATTGCCGGAATGAAAGGTATGGTTCAAGCCCAAGCCGAGCATGATATCGTTTTTACTATTTCCCTGCATTTTCAAAGGCGCAGAGGTGCCCGCACGAATGCTCGCCACGGTGTTCTTTTCTTCGCCAAAGGCATGGGAAAACATCACGCCCGCACTGGGTCGGGCCCCGTCTCCAAAGCCCGAACTGTAAAGCCCTACATAATTACGTTGGTCAGGAATTTCTTTCATGCCCTTAAGCAGCAACAATTTCAGCTTTTCAAGCCGAGCATTGAGTTCGAGGCTGTCCATATCCGGAGGAAGCTTGCGCAGTTTTTCCATCTGATCGCGCACACCTTTAACCGTCGATTCAAAGGTCTCAAGATAGCGCTGGGATAACTTGCGTTCATGTTTGACACTCAAATTTTCAAAGCGTTTTTCTGCCTGAGGGATGACTTCTGTTTCAAGCCGTTTCAATTCCTGCTCAAGCCCTTCAAGTACGGGTTTGGGATCAATTTTTTCGCCCTGAAAGGAGCGCTGTTGCAGACTGTTCAGCTGGCGGTGGGTTTGGGTCAGGCTCGAGCGGATATCGTTGAACACGGCAGTACGCTGCTCAAGTTCATCCTCTTTCAGGGTTTCGCCCATTTCGTCTTTCAGTTTATTCAAACTGGTTTTATCGAGAAGGTTATGGCTCTCACCCCAGTCATTGAGAAAGTCATCGCCAATTTCAAGGCGGCGAACTCCCTCTTTCTTGTCGTATTCGAGATCCACCTTGGTGCCAAAGACCCCATCCCACTCATCGACAATCGCGATTTCAGTGATGCTGCGTTCTTTTAAGGTTTGAAGATTGTCATGGGCATAGTTGAGCATATTGCGAAAGCCTTCAAGCTTTTCGCGATTTTCAAAGACATCGTCATCCAGCTCAATCGTGACTTTAATCCCCTGGGCTTCGAGGGATTGCTGCAATTGATTCAGCTCATTCAGATAGGCTTGTTTATCTTCACCCAAAACTTTGTTTAATTGTTTTCCAAAGCGCTGTTCATATTTATCAAGGGCTGTTTTGCGAACGGGTGCATTTTCAAGAGCAGAATCTGTCGCGCTGTGTTGTCCGATCACATTCTCCTGCCCTGTGAGGGGATCTGAAGCCACAAAAGATACAATCGGCGCTTCGCGAATCACATCGCCACCCAATTGGCCTGCGGGCAAGAGGGTATGGATTTCGTCTACGCCTAAAACCTGGTAGCCGCCATTTTCTGTTTCAAGAATGACAGCATCCTGATCCGGCGCATCGGCGACCTTTTTGGCAACGGTTTCGGCCTCGGCATGGGAGGCAAAGGTTCCATGCTCCCCTTTGACATAAAGCCCCTGGGGAGTGTCACCGGTCATGAGTTGAGCGACGCGCACGCGTGATTGAATATCTGGCATAACCCCATTATACCGTCTTAGGCTCAAAATCTTGTCAGGGCAGTAAGAAGTTTTTTGGGGGGGTGGTACCGCTTTTAGGCACCAAATTCAGAATCTTGCTTGAAAACCCCTTCATGAATGGGCTATATTAGGGCATCCCTGCAGGAGCCAAAGCAATGATCCGGATCGGATTCCTTTATGTGGATGATTTTTATCAGCCCCGCAGCCAACGCGTGGGCTCCTTGGGTCTGGCTTCGATTGCTGCTTGGTTAGAACAGGAAATTTCGGGCATTGAAACCCAAATTGGCCTCTGTGCTGGGGATATCATCGCCTTTGAACCTGATTTGGTAGGTATTTCGGCCTATACCGAAACCCTGCCAGCGGCCTTGGCAGAAGCACGTAAAATCAAAGCCTGGCGAGATCTTCCGATTGTGCTGGGCGGCCCCCATATTGCCACCAATGCCTATGATTTGCACCCTGAAATCGATATCGGGGTGGTTGGTGAGGGAGAAGAAGCAATGGAAAGCATTGTGCGCGCTTTTCAAGCCAATCAGCTTCACCCCGCGCATTTGAAAACAATTCCGGGACTGAGTTTTCATGAAAATGGGAAGATCGTCAATACCGGTCGCTGCCCACCGATTCAAAATCTCGATCGTCTGGCCCATCCCAACCGGGCCAAGATGTTTGCCCCTTTGGCTACCCATTTTCCAGATTTTAAACCGCTCTTTCATGTGCATACGGCACGGGGATGCCCCTACCGCTGCACTTTCTGCTCAGCGCCCTTGGTCAATCCCAGTTGGCGTTTTCACAGCCCGGAATGGGTGGTTGAGGAACTGGAGTCGATTGCAAAACATTATCCCGACTGCGACCAAATTACCCTCTCGGATGATCTCTTTACGCTCAAAAAAAGCCGTTTGGAAGCTTTGGTAAAAGCAATTCGAGCAGCAGGTTTACACAAGCGGTTTTTCTTTCTCTGTTCTTCGCGTTCGAATACGCTCAGCCCAGAGATCTGCCGACTTTTGGTAGATATGAATATGCTCTTGATCAGCTTTGGCATGGAATCGGGCTCAGATCGTCTGATCAAACAACTCAAAGGCGTGGGAACCAGTCATGCTGATTACCAACGGGTATTAGAACTTTGCCAGTGCCATGGTCTCTATGCCCATGGCAACCTGATTATCGGGGATCAACATGAGGAAGTCTCAGATTTGAAAGCAACCTGGGATTTACTTGCCCAAGGCCATGATTTATTTGCCACGGCCTATGTCACCCATATGACCCCCTTTCCCGGTACGCGGGTCTGGGAGCAGGCGCTTGAAGCCCAACGTTTTGATCCCCAAAGCCTGGATTATCGCCAACTGAATCTTGAATTTGACCCCCAAGATACCGTTTTGCTCAGCACCCACTATTCCCGCGAATTTTATACGGAGGCCCATCAAAAGTTCAAAAATCTTTCCGAGGGAATTTCTGCGCGTTTTACTGAAGAATCGGGATTATTAAAAGATTTACTCAGCCAGGAACGGTGGGTTTTGCCAGAAATGATAAGCGAATTGCTGGCTGAAGAAGGCTGGGAATTCACAGAACTTTTGAGCCCCTTTGAATCGGTTTTAAATCGCCAGGCCGGAATCCACCCGCTTGAGAGTAAATCCCTCTTATCACCCTCTGAATCCAAACCGCTTCTGCTCAATCATTATCTGGAAACCTTAAAAGACCCAGGCCAATTTCTTGCCGAATTGCCTGCCCGCCCGCTGATCAGCATTGACTATCATATGGGAAACTACTACCATTTATTGCTCTTATTATTGGGAAAATGGCAGGAGGGAGTCTGGGGGGGACGACAACGACTGTTTTTAAGACATTTTACCCTCAAAACGTTGGTTCAACTTTTTGAATCAAATGCTTATCAGCTCAAAAAAAGCAAGGCGATGAAATTCAGGCTCACGCTACCCGATGGCCCGATAAAACTCCTGCGGCAATATCTGCCCGTCCCTGAGCCAGAAACCTTTGCTTGGATCACCCTTTGGCAGCCCATAAAATAACCCCCTTCATTTGAAAGGGGGTTATTTTAATTTATACACGTTTATTTGGATTCAGTCGATTCGATCGAAGCTTGATTGGGCACGGCATCGTTCGAGTCTGGGCCTTCAAGTAGTTCGGATTCTGAAAGTCCTTCAACTACCCCATCTAAAACAACTTGTTCGGGTTTTTCAATAAATGCCATGAGCAAAAAGAGTGCAATCGCAACATCCACCGCAATATCCGCCACATTGAAAACCGGCCAGATATTTTTACCCATCCATTGGATATCGAAGAAATCAACCACAAATCCAAAGATCAGTCGGTCGAGCATATTCCCCAAGGCCCCCCCCAATAAAAAGCCAAGGGTGACATAGGGCAAAACACCCGAATGCTTGGGCTGATGCCAGGCATACCAACAAATACCAATTGAAACACTCAGTGAAACAAGCCCGAGAATAAAGGCATTGCCTTGAAATATCCCAAACAAGCTGCCTGTATTTTGAACATAAGTAAACGCCAAGACAGGCAGTACTGGCTTGCTGTGATACAAGGGCCAAGCGCGAAAAGGCGCTTTACTGGCCTGATCTACGATAAAGATCAAGATCGCCAAGCCAATAAACAGCCAACGTTTGGCTGCAAGAGTACGAAACACGCGGCAATTCTTCCTTTCAGGTTCAGTTTAGCAAGCAGTATACCAGACTTGTCAGGGCTCAGAGTGAGAGAGGCATTGAGGCCGGTGCATCCACCCAAAACTCAAGCGAAACGGTTTTCTTTTCCCAGGGTGCCAGCTTCAACTCCCATTTCAGAATGCCAGTTTCTTCCATTTTATCGGGTTTGGGCTGAATATCCACTAATTTCACCTTAATACGCTGATCCTTTGAGATCGGCAGATGGTCGTAGAGATTGACCTTTTGGGCTTCCTTGGTAAAATTACTGATTTCCATCTGATAGGCGCGTTTAGAGCGCCGGGTATCTCTTAAAACGCCTTCAATACTTTCTTCAGATTTGGTTTGCTTGCGACTGACCTTCAGATTGGAATCGACGCCAAAGGGGATCGTACCCTCTTCATTCTGAAGGATCAAGGCCAAACCCGTTTTGCCGCTGAAATCGTCATCGATATAGGTTCGGGCAGGGCCAGCCAGGAAGGGCAGGCCACTGGTATTTTTGAACTTGATCTTCAAAAATGCCTGTTCAGAAAGTCGGGGAAAAACATCGTATTCCTGTTCATAGTCAAAACTTCGGGTCAGAATGGCCACCCGGCGGGAATAGTTCGAGCTTTCAATACTCACCGGCTGGGGAATTTTATAAACCACAGAAACGCCTTTGTCCACAACTTCAGATTGCGCATAATCGGCCTTGCGTTCTTCTACGATGGCTCCCCCCAAGGCGATGGCATCTTCTAATTCAGATCGGGCTCCTTTAGGGGATCTTTCTTTGGCCAATGCAGGACTGGGGGCAGGAGGCTGGTAATAGGAAAGCTGCCAAGGGTAAAGTTGGGGAATACGCACATTCCAAAGTGCATTCGAAGTCGAAAGTGAAAGTTCTGAATTGACCCAATTTTCTTGGGTTGCTTGTTTCACATCCCCAAAATATGCCAATTTTAATTTCTTTTGCTCTCTGTCAAGACGCGCTTCATAAGCCGAACTCCAGCTCACCCCAGGCACCATATAACTCAGGTCCAAGTCCAGATCCCCTGCCTGATCTACAGAAAGATAGATTTTTCCCGACTGTTTTCTTTGCTGATTTTTGGTTTGCAGTGTACGCATCGCTTCCTGAAGCTCATTTTGCTCTTCATTGAGTTTTTGCAATGCTTGAGAAATTTTCCGTTCTGAGGCTAAAATTTCCTGATGGTGACGCAGTAAAAACCCATTCAAATCTTCCCAGTCTTTCAATTTAATCTGATAATACGCCAACTGTTTGCGAATTTTTTCATCTGAAATAGATTTAACAGTTGCTAAAAAATCACGGTGTTCCTTGTTTACTTTTTGCTGATCGCCGAGCAGATCGCGTTGATTTTGAATGGACTTGAGACGTGCCTGTATTTTTTGAATTTCAGGGTGAACAGCCTGCTTCTCTAAGGGGCGAATTTCAAGATCGTGAATAATCGCCTGGGCAGTTCCATGCCCCGTTACACTGACGGAGTCAAGAATGAGGTCAACGGGTAAATCCTGAATCTTAACAGTGAGCGCACCGGGTTTCAATTTTGAGAGGTGTAGGGTTCGCGTCACCATGGCTTGATTGTTATAGGTCACAACTTTGCGGGTTTGGCTGTTGGCAAAGAGATGGGTTTCTGCGAAAGCCGGGGCACTGAGGTTGAACAGAAGCAGGCAGGGAATCAGAACTTTTTTCATTTTGAGCCTCTTGGAGAATTGATGAAATTGCTGAAAGGTAAGATACCTTGAACCGTTTAAGTGTTCAATTAAAAAAAAGAGCACCTGAATAATTTTCAAGTGCTCTTACAAAAGAACTCAAAATTTAGTGAAAACTTTGAATCAAGGCGGGGGTTTGATCCGTCAAAGCTTTGACTTGTTCAGTTTGCATAATTTCAGGCATTAATTCCTGCTTTGCCTGAAGATAATTCTGCTTGTGATTTTGCCAGGTGACCAGTGCACCTTGGTATTCATGCAGCATTTGATCCAATTGTTCATCCGTTCGAGTTTTATTCTGAAGTTTATCAGCCGCTCTGAACTCTGGATCCGCATAATTCACAACAGCTCTCTCATATCTTGCCAAATCACGATTAATGACTTCAATATGAGGAATTTCCGGGTGAACCTCAGCCATTTTAGACTCTAAAACCTGATTAACTGCTTTTTCAATTTTTTCTTGGTTCTTTCCATAATTCCGACACTTCTCTGTTTTACTGGAAATATCAAAATCAGAATCATTGATCGTACTTAAAATATGGGCTGCTTCAGTGGCCGTCATACGTTGGCTGGGATCGGCATGAAAGAGTCCCTGAAAAAGTTGATCCAAAGGCGGGGCATAGGTACTGAAATCAACACTGAAGGTGGAGCCATCAACCCTTGTCATCAATTCCCCTTTTGTAAAACGCACTGCATTATCTGCTGTCATTCCTGGGGTTGCAGGATCATTCCGTCCCACAACAGTGGCATCAAAGGGGTGGGAACCCATCAGCATTTCATGCAACATAATCCCCAAGGACCAATTGTCTGAGGATTGTTTGGCAGTTTCACCTACCGTCGTGACTTCAGGGGCCAGATAGGGGCCAGAACCAACGGTATCTGTAAAACCCGTATTATCTGGAAGAGCTTCCCCCATATCTCCCAACAGCGCCTTTCCAGATTCAGAGAGAAAGAAATTCTGGGGTTTCACATCACGGTGAATCATTCCTTTTTCGTGGAAATCAGATAAAGCCTGCGCAGCACCCATCCCAAGTCGCACATTGATTTTAAAGGCATCCTCTTGAGACAAATGTCCATCAGTAAGAGATTTATTGATAAAGTTCAGATTATCCAACATTTCGCCCCCTGAGGCCAGTTCAATCATGGCGAAAACCTGATTACCCTGTTTAACCACGCCTCCAATTTTTAAGGAAGTATCACTTTCCGCGCGGATTTGAATCTGTAATTCATTGATCGCACGGGGATCGGCATCCAAGGGTTTGAGCGCAAATTGTTTAGACTCGGGTTCGGGTCCTTGAATCAAGAGAACGGCTCCACATTGCCCCCGGCCTAATTCTCTGAGCACATTGTACTCAACGCCATTGTGGTTGATCCCAGTAATTTGATAGGTATCGGGATTTTCGTGAACCGTGCCAAAGGCACCCTCCAAACCCTTGCCAATCGCGGCAAAGATTTCAGGCGGGTTATGCCCCATATGCTCCTCAAGTTTGGTCTTTAATTCTTGTGGTGTTACGCCCAAGCACTGAATGGATAAAGGGTGTAGATTTCCCAAAGTTTGAAAACTTTGGCGGGAAGCACGTTCCAAACCTTCAAGAGCACGCACAATCTGTCCTTTGGTTTCACCTGCAGGTTGACGCACCATACCAGCTTTAATTCCAGCAACCGTTCGGTTTATCCAAGCTTGTTTTTTTGTGGATAACTTTGCCATCTCTTTATCAGAATAGCCCATGCTTTTCTGAAGCGCCTGAGTCACAAATGTTTTAATTTCAGCATCAGATTTGCCCTTGAGCACTTGCGAAAGATCGCTGTTTGAACCCAGATGACGCATCAGCATTTTTGCTGATTCTTCGCTCTGATCCAAGGCCCTTGCAATTTTGGCATCGCGGCCAAAACCTGAGTCTGCAGCACGGAGATTCTCTAAGGAATCATGAAGATGGTTGGCCAAGGACAGTGAAACATCAAGGTTATTATTCACTGACATGATGGTCTTAGCCACATTCATATGCGCTTCTTTGACTTCTGGGGTCAACAAAAGGGCAAAGTTTGGAGCCGGGGGGGCAGGATGTTCTACCTGAACAGGAAGCGCTTCTACATGAGGCTGAACTTCACCCATTTGATTAGGACGAAGCTGTGATTGATCCATTTCTTGACTCATGGAGAGAATCGTCTCAGGCGGTGTGATTTCAATTTCCTTCTCAAGTTGCGCAGTCTCAGGCAATTTTGACAGAGAAGAATCCGTCTTGGTCGTTTCGGGGCTAAAAATTTGTGAAGAACTGCGGGTGATTTTCGCTGTTTCTTGTGTATCTAATTTTTCAATGCCTTCGTTTTTTTCGGTTTTGATCAGAGGCAAACTTTGAGAACGAACAAACTCTGGACGTCCACTCGTATTGATATTTGACATAGAAGCATTCCTACCTGAAGTTTTATGTTTACATTGATTACTTTACAGTCTATACTCAAAATAATCAAGTCTGAAATGAAATAAAACTCAGTTAATTATCTGAATTGTTATAATGCGAGAGACTGATAGTCGCAAAAGGTTAAGGTTATGGACTTAAAAGAACTACTGAACACACATGAAAAAGTTGCTCAAAGCAGAAGAAAAGTAGGAACTCAATATTGTGATCAGGGCTATCAGTTTCTAAGAGAAGCAGAGGCCACTGGTTTTCAGAACAAAGAACTGCTCAAACAAGCCTCAAACAGTTTTATTCAAGCCATTCGCCAGGAACGAGCGAATGCAGAAGCCTATATTGGATTGGGCTATTTGCTGCTCTTACTTTCTGATTTTAAGGCAGCTGAAACGCAATTTAAAACAGCCCTGCGCCTGGCCCCTCAAAACCAGGACGCGAAAAAGCTCTTGGATTTCACCTTTCAGAAACTGCTGGGTAAACCAAAATCCAAATCCGTCCCTTCGCATGAGGGTGAGCAATTGTTTTATCAATTGGCTGAAGAAATTCGCACTGCTGTCAAAAACTTACATGCTCAACCGATACTTTTGCCCACACATTTGCAAGCAGGAATCGAAGCGCTTCACCACCATCAGCGAAAATTACAGTCCATGCTGGCAGAATTCGAATCTGAGATTAAACATCTCGATCTTGATTTTCCGACTGACTCCCTCTTGAATTTACTTCAACCCTTGCGGGAAAGTTTACGGCTGCATCAAAAATTGATTCAAACCAGCGAAGACATGCGCAAACTCTTTGAGGGCTTAGAAAACTTGCAGACCCAGATTGCTTCAGCCCTGAGTGCGAAGCAAAACTTGACAAGCGCTGAAAAAATTCATCAATTTGAACACACCCATCTGGAAATGTATTTGGATGAATGTGATCGCCTTGCTGATCACTTGGATGCCCTGAGCGAAAATGGACACGATACCCAGGAACTTGAAAAAATATATCTACAAATCGTCCATCAACTTGAATTTTTGCAGGAATATCTTGATGAACAATTAGAAAAGTTCAAAGCTTGAAGCACATGCTCTTCACAAAGGGTCAAATCATCGCTTACTAACAAAAGGATATGCATTAATGTTGGTTTATTTTGTTTCAATCCGCACAGCTAAAATTTATGGCCCAACTGAACTCAATGAAATGATCAGCCCGGAAGAAGGTATCGCGCGAATCAGTTGCCCATGGCCCATCGATTATTTTTTCGACGAATGGGAAGGTTATGCGGTTGTCGTGCCTGAACGCGTTCAGGTCTGGGGAGCAGCCAAACCCTTAGTCACCAACGGCTTTCTTCAGGCCGAGTTTGCTTTTACCCCTGTGCCCATTCCCCCAGCAGAACGCAAACTTTTTCCATTACAAAACCAATCGCTAGCAGCTCAAACCGCTGAAGATGAAGAAAACGATTGATTGGATTTAGCCACGCTATACATAGTATTCAGTAGTGAAGCAGAAGATCCTGTTCTCGAAAGGCTTGAAAAGTCTGCTCCAGTTTTGAGTGCATCTCACTCATCAGAGCGATTTCCTGTTTGACTTGCCAGATTTGAATTTTGAGTTCAGAACGTTGGACTTCTGTTTTCGCTTCTTCGCGTTTCTTTTTAAGCTGAACCAAGTCATTTTTCAGCGCTTGCGTTTGTCTTTCATTGGCTTTGAGCTCTTCTTCAAAAAAATAAGTTCTTACCAAAGTGGTGGGAAAAACTTTGCGCACAGAGTGAGGCTGAGCAATCGCTTTTTCACTTGATTCAATCAGGGTCTGGGTGTGTTTGATTCGTCTGATAAGATAGTCTTTCTCAGCTGCTTTTAAACCCGGTTTTTGCTGTTCCAACTCCAACTGCGCCAAACTTGCTTTTTGTTTTAGCAAGAAAATTTTATTTTGGAGTTCATTTCTCAGTGCGATGATTGTTCGGTGTTGGCGTGTGGCTAAAATCAAGTATTTTCGATAAACTGCTGGCGCTTTCACTTTGAGTTCCTGTTCTGTCATCCAGGCTGAACCTGTCCAAAAACCTGGATACACATAGGTCACGGTTTCATGGCCCGAAATCTTTATCAGGGAACCAGCCGTTCCCAAAGAAGTTACGCCACGTTCCAAATCGTTGATATGGTATCTGGCAGATTGAATCCCCTGATTTGTCTGGGGACGTTTTTTCTGCATTTCACGCCGACCCTCCTGGTAGGTAATTTCCCACCAGGCATCGCCTATTCCATGGGGTCGATTGGGAACTAATTTTTCCACCCAGGCCGATTCAATATTGGGAGGACGTGATACTTTGGCATTCGCATTCAGGATAAAAACAAAGAAAAACAAGAAGAAATTCAAAAATATTTTCACCATTTTTTTCACCCTCTCTAAAAAGGGTAGCAAAGTCTTAGCTTTCGATTTTAATAAAATTTTCAATTTTTGTTTGATCTGAAACAAGTTTTAAGTTTATGTGACGATATATTAAATATAGGTTAAATCAGATTTAATATTTGGAGAATCTCATGATTCAGGCAATCTCACCCGCGCGTCCCACTTCCCCCACACTTCCGCTTCAACCCCTGTATGCATCCACACTGGGGCAAACTCAACCCCTCAAAACTCAGACAGACAGTCTCAAACTCAGCTCAAACAGAGTGACAGAACAGGAAGCACGCACTGCTTTAGAAGGGCTTGAAAAGCAGTATGGAAGTTTTCGCAAACCCGGCTTCTTCAGCAGTCCCAAAATTGATTTGAATGAAGCCCTTTCCAGAATCAAAGCTGGCAAAGATGTGGTTGCCACCCATAAAGTAAACGGCCACGAAGTACGTGATAAATTCGACAGTTTTGATAAACTCATGCTGCTTGACGATCTGCAAGGCCGCAAACAAGACCATGGGGTTGCAAAACCTGAACTCAGATTGCCCCTGCTTTTTCTTGAAGATAAAAAGCTTGAAGCCTTTAATAGCAACTCAGATCAAACAGAATACCTTTCTTTGTTTGGCGCCTACGACGATCTTCGCAGAGATTGGCGCATCGTAGTTGAAGGCAAAGAGGTCAAACCCAAAGACTTGGCGAGCTATGTCGTCAATAAAGGTTGGACAGCCAAAGCCGATCCCAACCTGTCTATGCTGAACCGTTTTCGTCAATTGCCTGAGGCTGGCTGGCAGGTCAATGGCCAGAATGTGGGTCGGGATATCGCTTATCTGGCGATGCTGACAGGAACCGGCCGGATTCAATTCTCAGGAATAGATCTGCAAACACAACAAGATTTTGATCTGCTCATGAATCTGGTTGCAAACGAAGCCAATGGCGCCATCGATGCGGATCTGCGCAGCCGATTGACAGCCCTCAAGCTCGACCAGTTCAATTCACCTGGCATCACGAATTACTTCGTTGCCTACCAACACCTTCGCAATGGCCAGGCGCTTTCTTACCAAGGCAATAACTTGGGAAATCTTGATGAGGTCTTTGTTTTCGATGCCCTGATGGGCAGTAAAAAACCAGCAACTCAAATTTCTGCTGACTTACAGAATGCCCTGCTGTATTTAGGCCAAGATTCAGGTTTAAGCGCGCGCAACCTGTATGATGCCTGGCAAAAGCTAAAATCAGGGGAAACAGTGGTCTATACCTTTGCTGGGGGGCCAACCGGAGAAGGCTTCAGACTTACTGCCAATTCCCATGATGGAATTTTGGCCTTAAAACAGGAAGTTGTGGCTCAACGGACCAAGGATCAATTTCGCCCGGATTTAAAAGAAGCAAAGGGAATCTTTTCTGATCGCCTGCCTTTATTTGATCAGCCATTGGCAGGCAATTTAGACAAAACCCGTCAGGCCGCAGAACGTGCCCGCCAGGATATTCCCCTGCAAGAAGCCCGCCGTGATCAAGCGCAAAGAGATTATGACAGCGTAAAACCGATTCGGGATCGTGCCTATGATGAAATGAAACGGGCTGAATCACAGAAACAGTCTGCTGAACGCTCTTACCAGCTCGATCAACGCAGCTACGATTGGGAAAAAGACAAGTACGACAGAATTCAACGCGATTATGACCGTTCGCAAAGAGATTACGAACGCTCGAATGCCTCTGCCCGTCGCTTAGATGATCTGGCACGTCAAGAAGATGGCTTGGTCACTTCAGACCCTAAAAATGCAGATGCCCACCGACAAAAAGCAGCAAGCTATCGCAGTCAGGCACAAAATGCCCGCAATAATGCCAACCACTCTTACAATGAAATGCAACGCTACCGCATGGATTTGGATCGTCAGCGTTGGGATCTGGATCGTGCAGAACGTCAACTGAACCAGTCCCGCCGGAATTATTGGGATGCCAAAAGCAATTTTGACAGCAAAAACAATGAATTCCAGCGCCAGGATAGCTTGATGCGGGATGCCAGCAGCCGAATCAACCAAGCGGAAAGCCAAATTGCCTTGGCCCAGCGCACGATTGCCGATGCCGATACGATTGAAAAACTGACCCAGGATGCCCAGGGAGCACTCAATTCTCTGAAAAAAATTCTGCCCGGTTTAAAAACCTACGCTGAATTTGCCCAAGTGCGCAACCAGCTTCAGTCTCAAGCGCAACTCTTGCGTCAGGTCTTTAGCAATTCAACCTATACCGGGGTACATGGCAAAGCGCTGCTCAACCAGTTCCAACCTTTGCTCACGCTGCTCAACAATATGGACAAGCCCGCTGCTCAAAAATAAATTTGTATTGCGTGTTTAATGATTTGACCGCCTTTTCAGGCGGTCTTTTTGTTGACATCAACAAAGGCAAGTCACTTCTGCAGAAAAAACCTGATATTTTTGACTGAACAGCCCAGCCATGCTAGATTTTGACGGGGCATGCCAGAAACTCTCCCCGGAAAGAAATTTGAAATGCCCAAAGATCCAGCGCAAGAACTTTTCGAGCGAGCCACGAAGCGCCCTCCAGCGGGTTGGCTTTCAGTGGAGTCTTTGCTCAAAGATTTTGTTATGGTTACCTATGCCTTGGAATACGAGCGGCTTGCAGCGCTGATTCACCCCAGTCTCGAACTTGAGCGTTTTGAAATTCAAGGCCAAGACAAAGGGCTGCTCAGCATTGTCAATTTCTGGGATTCGGGATTTCACTTTATGCGCTTATTGCCTAAACTGCGCTTTGAATTTGGCCAGACCAATTACCGAATCTATGTCAGGCACCGACAAAGTGGTGAACGTGGCGTTTGGTTCTGGGGAACCTGCTTGGGCTCAGAGGTCTATCGAATTCCCAAAGTTCTCTGGCAATTGCCCTGGCACAAAGCACGTTACCATATAGATCTGGAAGGGAATGAAAACGCTCCCCATTACCAGATTAGAATTCTTTCCGACTGGGGCGCAGCCAAACTGAAGTTCTTGGGAACAGCGAAAAAAATGCCGCTGCTGCCAGGCTTTGAAAATCTCGCCACTCAAAAACTGCTCTTAACTCACCCGATTACGGGTTATTTCACTCGCCCCAATGGCAGCTTGGGAAGCTATACGATTTGGCACCCAGAGGCAGATCTCAAGCTTGGAGAAGCGAAGAGCCTCTCTTTTCAAGCCCTTGAGCAAGCCCAACTGCTCTCAACAGAGGAACAGCAAAACCCGCATTCGATTCTGTTTCAAAATCAAATTCTTTATCAGATTCAATTGCCGCCGCATTCGATTTAAATTGGATTTGTTCAGATTTTGAACCCGCTCTGCTAAGATAAAAAAAGAATCAATGATCTGGAAGCTTGAAGATGACGCACCCCCCTTTTATGGCCCCCGTCTGGCTCAAAACAGGACACTTACAGACTGCCTATTCTGGGATTTTTTGGCAACCCCGGCCTTTGCCTGCGGATACTGTTCACGATATCGTGGTAGCAGAAGCCGTTAAACTCAGATGTCTTTTAAACCGCGCAAACCCCACTCCCAAAACAAAACTCTGCATTCTCGTGCATGGACTTGAAAGCAGCGCAGAAGCTTCCTATATGGTTTCAGCTGCCCGAAAAGGGCTCAAAAGAGGCTGGGATATACTGCGTGTCAACCTGAGAGGGTGTGGCGGCACAACCCATTTAAGTTCAACAGCCTATCATGCGGGATTATCACAGGACGTGTGGAAAGTTGCAGTTTTCGCCTATCAAAGCTTGGGATATTCAGAAATCGTTCTGGCAGGATTTTCATTGGGAGGCCACCAGGTTTTAAAATTGGCCTCAGAGCTTGAGCATCCTCCCGAATGGTTAAAAGGAATCTGCGCCATCAGTCCCCCCTTGGATTTAGCCGAGACCTCTCGCAATCTGATGCGCCTGGAAAACAGAGGCTACGAACGTTATTTCTTTCAACAAATGCTCAAAACCTTTCGTTGGAGGCGCAGACTCTGGCCTGAATCGACCCCAGAAATCGCATGGAGTCGGTTAAAAAACCTCAAGGATATCGACAACCATCTCACAGCCCCTGCATTTGGTTTTCTGAATGGGGAGGATTATTATCGCAAAATGTCAGTCGGCCCACACCTTAATAAAATCAAGATTGCGACTCAAATTGTCATGGCCCAGGATGATCCGATTATCCCCTTCACCTGCCACGCCAAAGCCATGAAATTGCACGCCCAAATTAAATGGCTGATCAGCCCAGGGGGTGGGCATGTGGGCTTTATCAACCGTGAATTTCCTGAATTTCCTGAGGATATTTACTGGGCAGAAAACAGACTCTTTGATTTTGCTGAGGCTTTGGCAGATTCAATTTGAAATTGACCTTTGCTAAAAAATCGGGTATCTATGTGAAGACAGGATCAGAAAGTAGGCAGAAAGATCATGAAGAACCCTCAAAAACTCGCCTTGATCACCGGAGCTGGCAGAGGTATAGGCAAAGCCATTGCCAAAACTTTGGCAACAGATGGATTTCATGTGGTATTGCTCAGCCGTACAGAAACTGAACTCAAACAGGTTTGCAGCGAAATTGAAGCCCAGGGGGGAAGGGCCTCTTATCAGGTGTTTGATCTGCTGCAAAAAGCCAATTACCCAAACCTGCTTGAGAAAATCAGGCAGCAAACGGGAACACCCGATGTCTTGGTTCACAACGCGGCCCCCAGTCACCGCCCCGTCAAACTGACACGTATGAGCCAGGAAGAATGGGAAAACACCCTGATGGTGGATCTGGAAGCCTATGCGCTCTTGGCCAAGGCCCTCTTGGAGCCCATGATAGAGTCTGGCTGGGGACGCCTGATTGCGATTGGCTCAGTTTCGGGCGTGGTCGGCGCAGGCTCCTATCCCGCCTATTGTGCAGCCAAAGCTGGCTTGGATGGGCTAACCAAAAACCTCGCGATTGATTATTCCCGCTATGGGATTACGGTGAATCTGATCAGTCCTGGCTTTATAGAAACTGAACGCTTTCAAAAAGCGGCACCAGCTGAATTGCTTGAGAAATTCAGACAAGCCACAGCCTCAAAACGCCTCGGAAAACCTGAAGATATCGCCCATGCTGTCAGCTTTCTGGCCTCTGACAAAGCCAGTTATATCACCGGAACCAATCTGATGGTCTGTGGAGGTCTCAACCTTGGAAATTTGTGGTAAATGATCGGATTGTGACCTATCCTCTCTCGCTGTGGGCTTGGCTTGAAGTAAAATAGGAAGACAACCCCCTACGAGGAAATCCATGGATCAGATCACCCCTTTAAAAGAATGGCAATCAAACCCCGAATATCCCTTTGTCGTGGCAGGCCCCTGCAGCGCTGAAACTGAAGAACAGGTTTTAACTGCCGCCCGCGAATTGGCTCAAAACCGCAAAATCAGTGCTTTTCGTGCCGGAATCTGGAAACCCCGCACCCGCCCCAACGCCTTTGAAGGCGTGGGCTTACAGGGTCTGCCCTGGCTGAAAAAAGTCAAAGAAGAAACGGGTCTGCCCGTCAGCACCGAAGTGGCAAACGCCAAGCATACCGAACTCGCGCTCTTGGCCGGGGTTGATATTCTCTGGGTGGGGGCGCGCACCACTGCCAACCCTTTTTCAGTTCAGGAAATTGCCGATGTACTCAAAGGCGTGGATATTCCAGTGATGGTAAAAAATCCTGTCAATGCAGATTTGGCCCTCTGGATAGGCGCACTTGAGCGTCTTTCCAATGCGGGCATCAAAAAACTGGTGGCCATTCACCGTGGCTTCTCCAGCCATGAAAAATCTGTTTGGCGCAATCCTCCCATGTGGCGTCTGCCGATTGAACTCAAACGGCTTTACCCCCAATTGCCCATGATTTGCGATCCCAGCCATATTACCGGCAAACGTGATTTGATCTACCGGGTCAGTCAAAAAGCGCTCGATCTCGGCATGGACGGCCTGATGGTTGAAACCCATCCTGATCCTGAAAACGCCTGGAGTGACGCGGATCAACAGGTGACCCCTGCACGCCTGGCCGAAATTCTGACGGAACTGGATTTGCGCATTGCCGAATTGCACAATCCCGGTTTTGAACAGGACTTGGAGCAACTTCGCGCCCAAATTGATCGCATCGACAATGAAATGCTCGATGTTTTACACCACCGTATGCAAGTCGTTCACCAAATCGGCGATCTTAAAATTCGCAATGGTGTGACAGCCTTTCAAATTGGCCGCATGAATGAAATTATGCAGAAACGTACGAGTGCCGGTGAAAAATTAGGCTTGCGCTCCCCTTATATTGAAGAACTCTTTCGCACCATCCACGAAGAATCGATCAAAACCCAGACCGATATGATGCGTGAACACCACGGCTTGGATTGATGCATCTCGGACTGATTGGATTTGGCCGCCTGGGCCGGTTGCTGACTCGCTATCTGGCCCAGGATTTCCATGTCCATGTCTATGATCTAAATCTGAATCCTGCGGAAGTAAGCGCGCTCGGAGCAACTCCCAGCACGCTTGAAGAAGCCTGTGCCCAGCCCATTGTTCTGCCTTTGGTGCCGATGTCGGCCTTTGAAAGTCTGATGCAACAAATAGCAGGATTGCTGAAACCAGACAGCTTGATTGTGGATGCCTGTTCAGTCAAAACCCTGCCCGTAGAATGGATGTTAAAACATCTACCGGACTCAGTCTCGATTCTGGGAAGCCACCCCATGTTTGGCCCTGACAGTGCCGCTGAAACACTGTTTGGTGCAAAATTGGTACTTTGCCCTGTCAGAGTAGAACCCAAGCGCTATCAGGAAATTAAGCTTTATCTCGAAAAACATGGCATCAAACTGATTGAAACCACACCCGAAGAACATGACAAGCAAATCAGCAAGTCTCTGTTTCTTGCCCATTTTTTAGGCCGTACCCTCTTGGAATTTGGTGCCCACCCGCTTGAAATAGACACCAAAGGCTACCGTCGATTGATGAAAATCCTGCTCACGGTTGAGAATGATTCACTCCAGCTCTTTGAAGACATGTACCATTTTAATCCCTATGCTGCTGAAACCCGCCAGAAATTTATTCAGGCCATGGATCAGGTCGTAGAACGGCTTGACACATGAAAATTGCATTTCAAGGCGTGCGGGGCGCAAATTCTGAGGTGGGTATCCGCCAACATTTCGGTCAGAAAGTTGAGCCTGTGGGCTATGCCTACAGTGAAGAAGTTTTTGAAGCTGTATTGAATGGGGAGTGTGCCCTGGGGTATGTGCCTGTTGAAAACAGCATTGCTGGCAATGTGGCCATCAATATGGATCTGCTCTATCGCCAACCTGTTTCAATCATTGCTGAAGATTATGTGCCCATCCGACACTGTCTTCTGGCCATGCCGGGCGTAAAGCAGGAAGAAATTCGCGAAGTGGTTTCACATCCTGTCGCCTTGGCCCAATGCCGCCCCTTTATTCAGCATCACCAACTCAAAGACACCCCCGATTTTGACACCGCAGGGGCTGCCATGCACGTTTCACAGCGCCAGGAACGCCAGGTCGCAGCGATTGCGCCTGAACTCTGCGCAGAAATCTACGGGCTTGAAATTCTCAACCGTTCGATTCAGCAAGTCAAACTGAATATTACCCGCTTCGTGGTTTTTGCCCCGCCTTCACAGGTCTCGCATGATTTGAAGCAGGAGAAAACCAGTCTGGCCTTTACGGCACGCCACCAACCCGGTTCCCTGGTCACCTGCCTTGAGCAGTTTTCCCGACATGGTCTGAACCTGACCCGACTGGAATCTCGGCCGATTCCCGAAAACCCTTTCGCCTATATTTTTTTCGTCGATTTTCTCGGCGCCCCTGATCAGGAAGCTGTGCGAGACTGTTTGGCAGCCATGAGTCTAAGTGCACAATTTATAAAAATTCTGGGAGCCTATCCTCAAGCGGCCTCTCCCCCTGGGCTTTAGCCATGCCCCAAGGTGATCTGCTTTTTTTCAGCCGCGACGCGCTTGGCGAAATTCGTGTCTTTGATGATGGTGAAAAGCGCATGCTCTCGTTTGGAGCTGAAGATGAACAAAGTGTCTGTTTAAAAGCGGATCCCGCCTATTTGGTTTTTGAGTATACCCAAGCCATGCTTTTGGGGCTGCTCTTTGACGAACCCCGAAAAATTCTCTGCCTGGGCTTGGGTTCTGGCAGCCTGATCAGGGCCCTGCAAAAGCATTTGAAGGGGATAAAAATTACAGCCGTAGAGCTGCGACAGATCGTCATCGACAGTGCCCAGAATTTTTTTTACCTGCCCCAGAGCAAACGATTGCAAATTCACTGTGCTGCAGCTGAAGATTTTCTCGAAGAGGATACGAACCGCTATGATCTGATCTTCAGTGACCTTTACCTCGCCCAGGGAGTCGCAGAAGTTCAACAGGAAAGAGCCTATCTGGAAGCCTGCAATGCCCGTCTCAAACAGGGGGGAGTGCTGGTACTGAATTTTTGGGGCGATGCACAATTGCGGGAATCGCTTCGGGAGCACAGCCAGGCCATTTTTCAAAGTGTCAGCTGGTGTTCTACCCGCGAGGGCAATGGGGTTGTTTTCGCTGCACAGTCGGGTCTGGATTTTCAATCCCCCCACTTACGTGCATCGGCACGTGAATGGTCTCGCAAACTGGGCTATCCACTTCACAATTACTTGCAAAGACTTGAAAGCATTAAATAGCCCCTTTCAATCCGGTTAGACTTGCGGGGAGTTCAGGTTCTGAATGCGTTTTCCACCCCAAATAAAAGGTAAAATTTTCGCTTAAAACTCTATTTTCCAACCGGGCAAGGATTTTTGCAAGCGTGACGTCAAGCGAACTGCTTGATTTTGGGGGAAAGGTAAAAATAAATAGCCATTCATATATTCTTTGGCCTGTAGCATCGGCAGATTATAAACAGGGCGCCCCAAGAATTGGCCTTCCTTTTTTTCAAGCGATTCTTCAAGATAAAATTCGGGGGGGTGTCTGAGCAGCCCCGAAACGCAACAGGCAGCAATGGCTGTTCCCATCAGAGAAAAATGAGAATTCGCTTGCGCAGCAAGATCTTCAAAATTTAGAACACGCTGATGCAAGGCCCTCAACTCTTGAATACAGGACTCAAGTCGCAAAACAGGTTCACGGATGAGTTCAGAAGCGCGGGTTTTCTCTGATTTACGACAGAGCAGGGTAATCTCTTTGGGTAAAAAATGTTCTAAATGAAGTACTTCAAAGCCCAGTTTTTCAAGCAAAAGTTTTAAACTGTGGGCCGTATAGTGAAAGAGATGATCGTAGATCACCAGATCAAAAAGGGTATGGGTATAATCTGGAACCTGTATCAACAAGAGACTTTCAGAAGTCATGAGCGGCTTCAGTGCTTCAAGTACAGGCTCAGGAGCGACCAGATGTTCAAGCACATGAATTAAGCTGATCAGATCATAGTGTTCAGGAATTGAAGCCAAGGAACCATGAAAAAACTGCTCAGCGGGAATATGCCGCTCTCGCAGAGCAGAGGGGCGATTCAAAGGCTCAAAGCCAAACACTTGCCAGTGAGGCCTGAGGGCTTGAAGTTCCGCACTGAAAAATCCATGGTTGCAGCCAATATCCAAACTTTTGCCTGAATCAGGAAGAAGCCCTGACTGTTTAAGATAATGCAAAAGCAGTCGGGAACGGGGTTGTGGGCCTTCAAAATCTGGAGAGAACAAAGGTTGTTCCTGGCCTGAGAGTTCTTCATCCAGATCATAGTCCTGATAAAAATCATCGGGTATGCTCAGCTCAGACCAAACCAAACCACAGGCCCCACATTGCAATAGATTTTTCTCGGCCTGAAGCGGTCGACAGTCTGAACGCACCAAAGACTGAAAAGGCAAGTCAAAAATTTCGAGGTCTGTATGGACACAAACAGGGCAGGATCTATTTAACATTTAACGCTTTTCCTCAATCGCTGAACAGCTTCAATCAAACTGAGAGGCTGCCATTCGGGCAAAAATTTCTGTAGTTTATGGGTCGCTAAACTGGTATTCAGAGGGCGATGAAATTTCTCGGCTAAATCGCTTAAGTGAATGGCTTCAATCAGCGTTTCTGAAAATTCAAAGACCTGCGCAATCGTCTTGCCCAGCGCATAGCGACTGATTGTCTCTCCTCCCCCGATATTCCAGAGTCCCCGCTGCTGCTTCGCCAAAAGCAGGGTGAGGGCAGAAATAAAATCTTCCCGCAGAATCGGATTAAAAAACTGATCCTGGGCCAGGCGCAACGTTTTTCCCTGCCGCAAAGCCGTGACCATTTCAGTCAAAAGCGTATGGGAACTGGGGTCTAAATCAAAAACTTTGGTCAGCCGAAGCATCAGATATTGCCCAGGATACCGGCGCTCCATCACATTCTCCAGTTCAGCCTTATCGCGCCCGTAGACATTCAGGGGAGAGAGGGGAGACGTCTCTGAAAAGGGCGCGTTTTGACCATTAAAGACATAATCTGAACTGAAGAGAACGGGAATCACCCCCGCCTTGATCAAGCGTTCAGACAAGGCTAAAGGCCCTTGAAAATTGATCTGATGGGAGATTTCAGGCTGCACTTCACACTTTGAAATGACAGGATAGGCCGCACAAATCAATCCAAAGCGATAGGATTCAAGCGGCAAGGCATCGAGCCCATCAGGATTTAAGAGATTTAAATACCCAGGCTGATCGGGCTGCTGGTGTTGAGTGCCCATCACGCTTTCGCCCTGAGACTGAAAATGGGAAAGCAGTGCCTTGCCCAAATAGCCTTGCGCACCAAGGATCAAAAACGACATGAATTTTACACTTTCTGGGTATACTGTTGACGATCTGCATCATACCGGCAAGACTCTATTCTACCAAATTGTGAATCCAGCCAAACCTTTCGAGAATTATCATTAGATTTTACTTCCACAGCAATTTTCCTGGCCCTTGAAAAACAAGTATTTTTTTCGAGGCAGGCTTTTCTTTGAGCACAGCCAGAACGGCTGGCCTTTGTGCCAGGGGCACAAACTCAAGATCCAAAAGTACACAATCGATCTGGGGCAAACTCAGGTGATTGAGCAGGGCTTGCCGAAAAGCCTGAAAGATAAAGGGCTGATTGCGTGCTACGCCGATATGGTCGATAACGCTGCCTGCATTTGTTCCGCTTAAAAAAATAAAATCACCCCGCATGCCCGCTAAGACAGCGGCCAGCCCGCCGATTTGTGTTTCAATCGCAACAGCCACCTCCACCTTGCGCGAACGCCCCGCTTGTACAATCAGATGGGCCAAACGTTTGTCAGGCAGTAAACGATCCTTTTGAAACTTGTATAATTCTTCCTTGAGATAATCTGCAAGGTTCTCTGAAGGCTCACCGGCTTCATTTTCCGACTCTGACTCTTGATCCAGATAGTCTTCAGCTTCCTCAGGAGCATCCATTTCGGGGGCCTCAAGTTCAGCCTCTTCTTCGGCTTCAGCACCCTCCTCAGTTTCTTCAAGTTCCTCGCTCTCATTGCTCGCTTCACTCTCTTCGGTAGCTTTGACTTCAGTGCTTTCTGCTACCTCTTCAGGCGCTGCATCCAAATGCTCAGGGTCTATCAAGGGGGCCTCCTGATCATTCAAAACCGGAGAGTCAGAAAGGGCCTGCTCGATATGGGCCTGCATTTCATCTTCAGCCATATGCACCCCACCCCCTGGCTTCGCCAGTTCAGTGGGCGAAAACTTGCGCTCAGCAGGAGCTGAAGTTTCGGGTTTACTTGGGGCCGCTGTGCGTTGTAGGGGAGCGCTGGGGCGAACGGGAGCCGCTTGAGAGAGATTACGAAAATTGATCGATCCAGTCATAGACACCTTTCTGATCATGGCAGCGCAAATCGAGATTGACAAAGCCCAGGAGTCCTGTTAAACAAACAGTAGCCTGGAAATAAATTCCTGTCGAAATCATAACAGAGAGCTCAGTTGCGAACAACCAACCCCCGAAAATGATGCTAAACAACCTTCAAGATCTTAAAGCCGCTCAAAACCGTTTGGTTCAACGGGATGACCAACGTCAAACGGCAGCACGCAATCAATTCGAACAAGCCCGCGCCCTCTTGCAGGAATACAACCGCAGTCTTGAAAAACAGATTCTGCGTGAAGTGATGCTGATGTTGATTGGCTGTATTCGTCTCTCGCGTAGTTTTCCAGACCCCTATCTCCTGCTCGCCTATATCTACCTCTCCTTGCGCCTGCCCCATCTCTCACTGAAATATTTAAAAGTCGCAGAACATCTGCAAAAAGAACATCCCCAAATCGCTAAACTCAAACAGGCACTTCAAACGAATTTTCAGGCCCCCCTGGTGCGTAAAAACCAGCCGGGATTTCAAATTCAGAATCTGGGGGAGCAGGATTTTGATGCCCTCTACGAAGAAGTATTGGATCAGGTCAAAACAGAAATGCGTTCTGCCATGGAATTTCCGCTCCCGATGGGGCCCACCTGCGACCGAAGCCTGCTGGCCCAACTTCACCGATCGGGCAACGCCCTTTCAGAAAACCTGGTTCTGCTTCAATCTCAAATTGAAGTTCTGGATCAGGAAATCGACTGTACTGAGTTGCGCCGTCGCATTCAACCGCTTGAGAGCAGAGTGCGTCTGATCGCACAAGTCTGCGAACAATCCGAGCAGTTTATCAGCTTGGAAGACATGATGCGACAAAGTATTCAGCATATTGAAATGGATTTAGAAAAAACAAATGATCAACATCTGGAAATCTGGTTGGATCAATGCGATGGTTTTGCCGACCAATTGGATCATTTCAGCCAAAAGGGCTGGGAAATTGCCCCCTTGGAGTTGACCTATCAAAATCTGCTTGAATTGTTAACCGCGCTTCAGGAAAAACTCGACAGCGTTTAAGGCCAGGAAATTTTGCAGCGCAAAGCACTGTATAATGACTTACGCTTCAGATTGAAAACGATGGATTAAACATGCTTCCAGATCTCTATACGATGGTGATGACCCCTGTCCTCAGGGCTTTTTTGTCTTGGCTGGGTTCAAGCACAGGGGTTTGGATTCGTTTTGAAAAAATCAAAGGTGAATTCTTCAATTACCGCGTCTGCCTGGAAGAAGTCGATCTCAAGATTTCAAATATTCTACACATCGCAGCACAAAAATGCACGCTTGAATTTTCAATCTTAGATTTTTCTTTCAACCAAGTGGTCGTGTCCAATCTCCTTTTGGAAGGGGCCCGAATAGAATATACCCATGTTTCGAATCAGGACCTCCTCCCCCGTTCACTGCCCCCTTTTTTGATTCATCAGCTCACCCTCAAACAGAGTGAAGTGATCTTTAAAGAATCGGATCCCAACAAACCCCTGGCCTTCAAACTTGCGCTTGATGATTACCATTGCGATTCCCTGCACAGCAAATGGCTGCTTTTCAATGCCATATTTAATTCACGTCTTGCGGGTCAATTGGATGGCACCCCAATCACCCTGAAATATTCCGAAGCGGGTGATAAACGCATTTCACATTGGGCCCTGCGTGGCTTGCCGATCAAGAAACTGACACCTTTTGTAGATGGCAAATTGGATTTATTGCAGGACAGCAGCATGGATCTGCTGGTGACCAACGAATGGCTCCCTGATCAGGATGAAATCGGTATGAATGTTCAGGTTTGGGTCCACGATCTTGTCAATTTTAAACAACCCAAATTTTTGCCTGCCCCCACCAAAGCATTGGCCGATGCCATGGGTATTTTAATCAACCGCCAGGTCAAAACCATTCCCCTGGCCTTTCAGTTCAGCGTACGCAAGGACGATTTTATGGAAATTTCCCGGATTGATGCCTCCGGCATGGTGATTGCCTTTGCAGAAGCCCTGAGCAAAGCCATTCTCGATAAAAGCTTACAAAACTTTGACCAAATTCTGGATATGGGCTTTCTGGGTTTGGACACCCTCTTGGATATCAAAAATATTTTTGATAAATATTAGCCCCAATCCAAGATTTTAGCATTTAGAAACAGGCGCGCTCAGGCCAAAAGTCGGCCTCCCCATTTTCGAATAGAAGCTCAAATTACCTGAAGATCTCAGTAAACTACGGCAAAAAAGGAATTTGATGCGATTATACTCACTTTCTCAAGCGGTGCCGTATAGAAGGCAGGGCCTGCCAATGCCCGCTTGGATCACGCTCAAACCAAGCTCACAAATAATAAGCTCGGCTCAAGCAAATGACAAATCGAACGAAAACCTCTAAAATAGAGCCTGTAAAATCTCAATTTTGTGAGAAAAGAGTAGATGACGCTTATTGACTGGAATGAAGACAGGGTTCTGGCCTTGGCACCAGACGCGGCTTCAGTATCTGCAGGAAAAAAACTGACGCAACCCATGCGTTGGCCTTTGTTGGGCCAAAATGAAGACCAATTGTGGGGAGAATGTCAGGGCAGTGGCTCAAAGCCTTACCGCGTAATGGTAGATATGGGGGGGCCTGCGTATAAATGTTCATGCCCCAGCCGCAAATTTCCCTGCAAACACAGTCTGGCATTGATCCTCTTGGCACTGCAAACACCCTCTGTAATCACTGAACAGGACGTGCCCGACTGGATGCAGGACTGGCTCAACCAGAGAAGCAGTCGCAATGAAGCCCAGGCCCGAAAAAAAGACGAGCCACCCAGCGAAAAATCTTTGCAAAAGCGCGAGAAAACAGCCCTTCAACGCAGACAACGTGCAGAAGAAGGCTTGAACTTTCTCGAAACCTGGCTTCTGGATCAATTGCGAAGGGGCTTGGCCAGTCTGCGCCATGAACCCTATCGTTATTTTGATCAAATCGCAGCTCGGCTGGTGGATGCACAAATGCCAGGGCTGGCGCGCCGTGTCGCCAAACTGGCAGAGTTTCCTGCCAGCTCACCGGATTGGGGCGAGAATTTACTCACTGAAATGGGCTTGCTTTTTCTTCTGATTCGGGGAATGCGTCAAGAAAACCTGCCCCCTGCATTGCAGGCTGAACTGGAAACCCAAATCGGGTGGATGCAGAACCAGGAAGAATTACAAAGCCTGCCTGGAAGACACGATCATTGGCAGGTGGGGGGAGTCAGTTATTTTCAAGAGGGGGCCATGAAAGCGCGTCGACTTTGGCTTTTCGGCGAAAACACCGGCCAGTCAGGCTATCTGCTGGATTTTGCGCATGGCACCCAACCCTTTAAAACAGCCTATTTCCCTACTCAGACTTTGATAGGAGAAACAGTGCCCTTTCCAGGCCTCCCCCCCCATCGCCTTTTAGTTAAAGCTGGAGCAGAAGTCAAAATGCAGTCTGCACTGCCCAAAGTAAATTTTCAGAGTTTAAAAGAACTCCAAATCGCCCGCCAATTACAATTTCAAGCACAGCCCTGGAAACCCCTTGGCGCTGGTTGGCTGGCTTCAGCACGCCTGCGTCCCGACGGCGAGGACTGGCTCTTGGAAGATTCACAGGGACATTTTCTGCCTCTAGCAAAGGCCTTTCGCGGAGGCTGGGAGGCCTTGGCCCTGGGGGGAGGAGCGTTTTTTCCCTGCTGCGTAGAGTGGGAAGGTCAGGAGCTTCGTCCCCTGATGTACTCAACACCCGATGAAAGCGCGAGTTTTCCCTTTGAAAGGACACGCACCTCATGAGTGTTTGGGAAAAAGGCCTCAAACAGGCCTTGCTGGGAACAACAAAGACTGAGCCCCTGGAAGTGCCACATGGGAAGCTCGGCGAATTTCTCGAAACGTTTCAGGGCAAGAATGAAGAAAAACTGCTGCTAGGGATGAGCTTGGCCGGACTGGCCACACGCAACCAAATTCAGATTGAAACGGGTTTGCCTGCTTTAGAAATTGCGCCTGAGGATCCACGCCCGCTCTGCACAAAAAAACAAATTGAAGCATTTTCAAGAATTCACAATGATCCCTGGTTGCGCCCCCTGCTTCCCCTTTGGCTGAAACAAATCTCGGTTTCAGGTCTGCGTTTACCAACTAAAACATTGATTGAAGTTCTCAACCTGGGCATGCAAAACCCAGACCTGCGTCAGCAAATTTATTCGGTAATCAGCTCCAAAGGATTTTGGCTGGCCGCTCAAAATCCGGCCTGGAAATATGTCTGGAATCCTGCTCTGGCAGCCACAGAAATTTGGCCTGAAGCCAGTTCAAGACAGCGCATCGAAGTTCTGAAGTTTCATGAAGCGCCTCTTTGTAAAGAGCGCTTTGCGCTGCTGAAAAAGTCCTGGCCAACAGAAAAAAGCAGCGATCGCGCAGCACAGCTCGAGGCACTTCATCTCTTCCCAAATCAGGCATTAGAAAGCTGGCTGGAAACAGCCCTCGATGATCGCAGCCTGGAAGTTCGTCGCAGCGCACAAAAGCGTTTAGCCCAATGCAAGGGCTCTGCCTATCGCCACCGCATGACAGAACGCGCAAAAGCCTTTATCAGCTTGAAAAAAGCTGATGAAATCAGCATCCAACTTCCTCGGGCAGAAGATTTGAGACAGGACTGGGAACGTGATGGCTTAATACTACCCGAAAAAGTAACTCCCCATGCCCGCGCCCAAATTTTAGCAGATTTGCTCTCTGTCTGTCCCCCACAGACCTGGAGCCAAAACTGGCAGATAGAACTGCATGAAGTCTACTCTCTGTTTGCTCAAGCTGCCTGGCAGGATCTCACCCTGCCTGCCTTTTGGAAAGGCCTGCTGGCCAGCCAGGATCAGGCGGCGATAGAAGCGCTGCTTTTTCCAATCGAAAGGGCAGAGACCTTCTTAGAAACAGCCCCGCTTGCCGAATTGCTCAGTAGTTTGCCAATTGCGCGTCGTGAGTTCTGGCTCGAGTTGGCATTCAAAGATTTGCAAGGAACTTTGCGCAAACGGCTCAGACAGGAAGCCCTCTGGTCTTTCGAATGGGGAGCCCACCTAAGCGAGATGATCTTGGAATCGCTTTTGCAAGTTTTTCTTGAAAGTGGCCCCCTGCAAGAAAATTTAACAAGTCAACTGGCCCCCCTGCTTTTGCGCTGGGGACATTTCCCCAGTTTACAGGCCTTCTGGCCCAAATTCTCCCCACTCCAACTCTCGCTTCAAGAGCGGGAAGGGGCAATCTATCTGCGCGGTTTTCTCAATCTACTCAAATTCCGTATTGAAACGCTGGAGGCCTAAACCCATGACCCTACTTCTCAGACAACACGCCGAACAAGAATACGCCCACGAACTCGAGGCCCTGAAGACTCTGGACACAGGGAAACGCCCCCCGGGTTGGCTACTTTCTCCCGCCTCCGTTTTAACCTATCTGCAAGGGGGAAAACTCTCAGATGGCACAGAAATTCAAGCCAAATATATTGGCCCCAGACGCCTGCTTGAAGTGGCGATTGCCACCCTGGTGACGGATCGCGCTCTGCTTTTAATCGGAGTTCCCGGCACCGGAAAGACCTGGCTTTCAGAGCACCTCAGTGCGGCAATCTGTGGTCATTCAGGTCTGGTGGTACAGGGAACCTCAGGTACGGGAGAAGAAGCCATTCGCTATGGTTGGAACTATGCCCGTCTGCTGGCAGAAGGCCCCAGTGCCGAGGCCCTGGTTCCCAGCCCCTTGATGCGCGCCATGCGTGAAGGCAGAATTGCGCGGGTCGAAGAACTGACCCGCATCCCTTCAGATGTTCAGGATGCGCTGATCACCCAACTTTCAGAAAAAACCTTGCCGATTCCTGAACTCGACAGCGAAGTACAGGCGCTCAAAGGTTTTAATGTGATCGCCACTGCCAACGATCGCGATCGGGGAGTAAATGAGCTTTCCAGTGCCTTGAGACGTCGCTTCAATACGGTGATTTTGCCTGTACCTGAAAATCTTGAGGCAGAAGTGCAAATTGTTCAGACCCGTGTTGAAAAATTGGGACGCAGTCTTGAAATTCCTGCTGAGAAGCCTGCTCTCGAAGAAATTAGAAAAGTGGTCACTATTTTCAGAGAACTGCGCCAAGGACTGACCGAAGACCGCAAAACCCAGCTCAAATCCCCCTCTGGCACCCTCAGTACTGCTGAAGCCATTTCTGTACTCAATCAGGGGCTTTCTATGGCCGCCTATTTCGGCAATGGCCGTTTGCATGCCGAAGATCTTGCCGCCAGTCTGCTCGGAGCGGTCCTCAAAGACCCTATTCAAGACAGCATTGCCTGGAAAGAATACCTTGAAACGGTGGTGAAAGAACGCGAAAACTGGAAAGACCTCTATTCAGCGCTTCGGGAAATCAGCTGATGAGCGTACATTGTTTCGGGATTCGCCACCATGGCCCAGGATCTGCACGCAGCCTGCGAAAGGCCCTGGCTCACCTGCAACCCGATTTGCTTTTAATTGAAGGCCCTCCTGAAGCAGATGGTCTGATAGATTTGACGGCTCGCGGCATGGTGCCTCCTGTGGCCCTTTTACTCTATGATCCAGCTCATCCCGCTCAAGCTGTCTATTATCCTTTTGCGCGCTTTTCGCCAGAATGGCAGGCACTGCAATATGCGCATGAACAGCAAATACCTGCCCGATTCTGTGATTTGCCTCAGGCCCACTATTGGCAGGAAGGCCCCCCATTTTCGCAGGGGATGGATCCCATTTCACTGATCGCCCAAGCGGCAGGTTATCCCGATGGGGAAAGCTGGTGGGAAGAAACGGTCGAGCAACGTCAAGAACCCGGAGAAATTTTTGAAGCCCTGGCAGAATTAATCCAAGCCTTGCGCGCCGAAATACCAGATCAGGAAAACCCCCTCGAAGCCCGTCGTGAAGCCCAGATGCGTCAGAGCATTCGCAAAGCAGAAAAAGAGGGTTTCACGCGAATAGCAGTGGTTTGTGGGGCCTGGCATGTACCTGCGCTGCTTCAGCGAGGCCCGGCAAAATCCGACCAGGCCTTGCTCAAGGGCTTACCCAAGCACAAGCTGATGGCCACCTGGATACCTTGGACCCACAGCCGACTCTGTTGGCAATCGGGCTATGGCGCAGGAATTGAATCACCGGGTTGGTATGATCATCTCTGGTCTGAACCCGATCAGTGGACCATTCGCTGGTTGGTCAAGGTTGCCCAAGTCTTGCGTCGCAAAGGACAGGACGTCTCAAGCGCCCATTTGATTGAAGCCACCCGCCTGGCAGAAACCCTGGCCAGCCTGAGAGACAAACCCCTGCCAGGGCTTGAAGAATTGAATGAAGCCATTCAAGCGGTGATGACCCAAGGGAGAGAGACCCCGCTGCTCTTGATCCACAATGAATTGGTGGTCGATCAGCGCTTGGGTCAAGTGCCTCCAGAAACGCCCATGCTGCCCCTTGAGCAGGATTTACTGCAGATGCAAAAAAAACTACGTCTCAAACCTGAAGCGGAGCAGCGTCTGCTCGAATTGGATCTGCGCAAACCCCAAGATCAGGAGAAAAGTCGCCTGTTATATGCCTTGAATCTACTCAATCTGCCTTGGGGCCATAAACACAGTGTCCAGCAGAAAGGCAGTACTTTTCATGAAAACTGGACTTTGCAATGGCAACCGGAATTCCAACTTGCTCTGATTGAAGCAGCCCCGTGGGGCAATACGGTCTTTGTCGCTGCAGAAGCCTTCACAATCGCAGAGGCCAGTAAAGCGCAAACCTTGCCAGAACTCACACTTAGATTGGCCGATACGCTCTTGGCAGAATTGCCTAGCGCACTTTCTGCCCTGCTAAGTGCCATTCAGGCCCAAACCACAGCCTGCACAGATCTCAACCCCCTGCTCTCAGCTTTTCCTGAACTGGCGAAAACCTTGCGTTATGGCAATGTGCGTCAAACAGATTGGGGCTTGCTCTTTCCTTTGGTGGAGGGAATTTTAATCAAAATCTGTGCGGGTCTGCCGGCCTTTGCACAGGGGCAAGCAGAAGAAAGCCAACGCGAAATGATCAATCAGATCAGCGCAGTCGATCGGGCCCTTCAAGGTTTAGAACCTTCAGACTGGCAAAATCTCTGGAGAGAGAGCCTTGAAAAACTAAGTTCTCAACCCGAACTTCTGGGGGGGTATGTACACAAGCTTTGTTTTGAGAGTGGGCATTTCAGCCTTGAACGTCTTGAAGAAAGTCTTTCACAAACCCTCTCTCTGGGTAAGGATCCTGCCCAAGCCAGTCTTTGGCTGGAAGGATTTCTACAGGGTTCAGGATTGCTCTTGCTGCATCACCCCAGCCTGCTTCAGACTTTGGATGGTTGGATTTTGACGCTTCAAGAAGCACAATTTATTCAGTTCTTACCTCTGCTGCGACGCAGCTTTAGCCAGTTTCAGCGTTCAGAAAGAGAACAGCTTGCTCGGCAGATAAAAAGTCAAACAGGCGGCCTTCCGATTCAGAACAAACAGTATGAGCCCAGCGAGATAGAGGCCTTTTTTCCAATCTACCGCCAATTGCTGGGCATGGAGATTCCGGTATGAGTTCCCTGCATCAAATCCGATTAGAGCGCTGGCGACTGCTTCTGGGTGCAGCGGCAGAGGATCTTTGCCACTTGAAACCCGAGCAACGCAGACTCGATCTGGCCCTTGCCGAAGTCTATGAAGCCGCTGAAGAAACGACGCGCAGTGGCGGCCTCGGTGCCAGTGCTCCCCGTGTGGCCCGTTGGTTGGGAGATATTCGCAGCTATTTTCCCGCTTCAGTGGTGCGTATTCTACAAGAAGATGCTTTAAAACGCCTGAACCTTCAGGCCATGCTCTTGGAACCTGAAATGCTCCAGGCGGTCGAACCGGATGTCAATCTCGTCGCAGATTTGCTCAGTCTCAACCAGGTCATGCCGGATGCTACCAAAGCGATTGCACGTCAAGTCGTCAGCCAGGTGGTGCGCCAACTGGAACAAAAACTGCGCAACCCCATGCAACAGGCTGTAAGTGGCAGTCTCAACCGCAGCGTGCGCAAGCTTCGCCCCAAATCTGCGGAGATCAATTGGGACGCTACCTTGCGGGCAAATCTCAAACATTATCAGCCCAGCCTTCGCACTGTCATTCCTGAAAAACTAATCGGACACGGTCGCAGACAGCGCTCGCTACGAGATATCGTGCTCTGCATTGATCAAAGCGGCTCAATGGGAACATCCGTCGTCTATTCAGCGATTTTTGGGGCTGTACTTGCAAGCCTCAAAGCAGTGAGAACCCAACTCGTGGTTTTTGATACCGCAGTCGTCGATCTCAGTTCGTATCTTGAAGATCCTGTAGATGTGCTCTTTGGCGTACAATTAGGCGGTGGCACAGATATTCACAAAGCACTCAGTTACTGTCAAACCCTGGTCTCACGCCCCCAAGAAACCGTTTTGATTCTGATCAGCGATCTGTATGAGGGGGGCAACCGTGAGGAAATGCTGAAACGCACAGCTGCCTTGGTCAGCTCAGGGGTTCAGATGATTGCCCTGCTGGCTTTGAATGACGAGGGGGCCCCCGCCTTCGATGCGCGCAATGCCGAAGCCTTGTCCCAAATGGGCATTCCCTGTTTTGCCTGCACGCCGGATCTCTTTCCTGATTTGATGGCGCAGGCCCTCGAAAAGAAAGATCTGCGTCTTTGGGCCGCACAAAACGGCCTGACCCTGCGTGGAGGGCATGAGACGTGAGCGGATTTCAAGCCACTGCCGGGCAGAAGATTTGAAAAGAATTTCCAGTGATTGGGTTTGATTTAAGGACTCGCTGAGTGATACCTCTCAGAAGGATTAAACTCCTCTTCGATCAATTCAAACAGACCATGATCAAAAGGGTTTCCCTGAGCCGGAGCTATTCGAAGCAAACGTTCCCTTCGGCCTTTATTTGCAAGGTTGCGGGCCCTGAAATGGCAATAGGGATTGTTTCCAGGACGTCCTAAAAGCGCGTGTGCAGTAAAATTACACCCCCCCTTGCAGACTTCTGCAAAAGGGCAGGTGGCGCAAAATCCCCAAAGGGGGGAAGGATTTCGGCGAAAGGCCAGAGCAGCTGCTTTTTCCCAAATATCACGCAAAGAGTGATTGCGCAGATTGCCTCCCACATAGGGCAGAGAAGGCAAAGACGGACAGCCTTTCACGTCGCCATTGGATTCAATTCCGAGTACAAATTTTCCTGCCTGACAGCCCTGAAAAAAATCCTGCCCACCTGGCAGGGGAGAGCGCAAAAGGGCTTCTTCGGGCCCAAAATAGCCCAAATTATTTCCGGGCATGATCAGCAGGTTCTCAGTCAAACCCCGTTGTTTCAGGGCTGCTACACGGGGCATAAAATCAAGCAGATCCCAGGGCTGAAAAAGCATTTCAGGTTGATCTGCTGCCCGTCCCAGCGCAGCTGTAATCTGAATCTGCCAACTTCGTACCCCCTGCATTTTCAATAGAGTATAGAGGCCTTC